>CAXGZT010000037.1:0-16446 GCA_964014335.1 uncultured Campylobacterales bacterium
CGAACGTTATTTTGACCTCTTTTCCAAACTTATGGGTGACCGTGTCTTGATGATTACCGAACCTGTTGACGACCATATGATGGGAATCATCGTCTCACAGCTGCTTTATCTTGAGGCTGAAGACTCCTCAGAACCTATTCATATGTATATCAGCTCTCCCGGCGGTTCCGTGATGGCAGGACTTGCCATCCTCGATACCATGCAGCTCATACAGGCACCCGTGCATACCTATGCGATGGGGATGGTCGCCTCGATGGCCGCCGTCCTGTTTACCTGCGGCGAACCGGGTCACCGCTATATCATGCCCAATGCCGAGGTCATGATTCATCAGCCGCTGGGAGGCACCTCGGGACAGGCCAGCGATATAGAGATCCAGGCCAACCATATTCTAAAACTCAAAAAGAGACTCTATAAGATCATCTCGAAAGCGACGGGTAAAAATGTTCGGACGATTGAAAAAGAGAGTGACCGTGATAACTATTTTGAAGCGCTGGATGCGATTGCCTTCGGACTGGCCGACACAGTACTAGAAACCATCTCCAAGAAGGATGCCCAATGAGTCAAGAAAAAAAATGTTCGTTTTGCGGAAGGTCCCAAAACGAAGTCAAAAAGATGTTCTCCTCAGAAACGACGCATATCTGTAATGAGTGTGTGACCACCTGTTCAAACATCCTGCAAAAAGAGGTGCGCTATGAAGAGCGCGAACATATGCAAGAGAAGCTTCCCACGCCGCAGAAGATCGTCGAGTTTCTGAACACGCACATCATCGGTCAGGAAGAGGCGAAAAAAGTCCTTGCCGTCGCACTCTACAACCACTATAAGCGTATCGAAAACCCGGTTTACAACAATGTCGAACTTGAAAAGAGCAATATCCTGCTTCTCGGACCTACCGGAAGCGGTAAGACCCTGCTTGCAAAGTCGCTGGCCAAGATACTCAGCGTCCCCTTTGCCGTAGCCGATGCGACCGCTTTGACGGAAGCGGGTTATGTGGGTGAAGATGTAGAGAGTATTCTCTCCCGTCTGCTCGCCGCTGCGAATTATGACATTGAACTTGCCCAGCGCGGTATCGTCTATATCGATGAGATCGACAAGGTAGCACGAAAAAGCGAATCTTCGACTATGGGACGCGATGTCTCCGGTGAAGGAGTCCAACAGGGACTTCTTAAAATATTGGAGGGCTCGGAGGTCTATGTCCCCGTAAAAGGAAGCAGAAAGAACTCCACGACGGACACCGTACTCTTTGATACCTCGCATGTACTCTTTGTCTGTGGAGGTGCCTTTGTCGGTCTTGTACCGGACACCCACACCAAAAAGACGAACAGGGTCGGTTTCGGTTCTGTTCAAAAGGCTGAGATGAAAGAGTTCAAAGTCGACCAGAAAGCCCTGGTGCATTACGGAATAATCCCCGAGTTTATCGGACGTATCCCTGTCATCGCCCAGCTTCGTGAGCTTAGCAAAGAGCAGATGGTACAGATCTTGAAAGAGCCGGACAATGCGCTTATCAAACAGTTCCAGGCCCTCTTTGAGATGGACGGTATAACTCTGGAATTTGAAGAGAAGGCACTTGATGCCATTGCGCAAAAAGCAATCGACAAGGGCGTGGGAGCCCGCGGTCTGCGGGGTATCATCGAAGAGGTGATGCTGCCACTTCAGTTCAGCTGTCCCGGCAAGGATGATATCCAAAGCTGTATGGTCACCAAAGCGGTGGTAAATGACCCGGGTCATGAACCTATATTTACATACAAAAAACAAGAGGAGGAAGCGTGATGCGCGTTTACCTGGATAATAATGCAACAACAAAGATCGATCCACTAGTCAAGGTCAAGATGCAGCCTTTTTTTGAAGAGCTCTACGGCAACCCGAACTCTTTGCACTCGTACGGGATGGAGGTTCGTCCTTCCCTGAATGAGGCTATGGGCGCAATGTATGATGCGCTAAATGTACCCGACCAGGATGATATCCTTATCACCTCCTGTGCAACAGAGAGTAATAATTCTGTCTTGAAAGGTATCTTCTTCAAACATATTTTGAAAAACCCTGAGAAGAACCACATCGTCACGACGGCAGTCGAGCACCCTTCTATGCTCGACACCCTGCTCTTTTTACAAAACCACGGGGTGGATGTCACCTTTGTGGATGTGGATGAAAGCGGAGGAATCTCCGCTGAAGCGATCAAGGCTGCCGTTACGGACAAGACAATACTCATCTCCATGATGTGGGCCAACAACGAGACAGGGATGATCTTCCCTGTAGAAGAGGTCTCTGCCTTTGCCAAAGAGAAAAATATACTCTTTCATACGGATGCCGTTCAGGCGATAGGAAAACTTCCTGTCGACCTGACGAAAACCGAGGTAGACTATCTGACATTTTCGGCCCATAAGTTTCACGGGCCCAAGGGTATAGGCGGTCTATACGTCAAAAAGGGAAGAACCCTCCCTAACCTTCTTCACGGCGGCGAACAGATGGGCGGAAAACGTGCCGGGACATTGAATGTTGCCTATATCGTCGGTATGGGGCTTGCGATGAAACAAGCCGCCGGTCATGTCGAAAAGATGAACACCGATGTACGTGCACTGCGCGACAGACTTGAGGACGCCATATCGAAAATAGCCGACACTATCGTCGTCGGACCGCGTGAGCAGCGTACTCCAAACACCATACTCATCTCTTTGCGCGGTATCGAAGGCGAGTCTATGCTTTGGGATCTAAACCGTGCAGGCATCGCTGCTTCTACCGGTTCTGCCTGTGCCTCGGAATCGCTTGAAGCCAATCCGGTTATGAGTGCTATCGGCGAAGACCCTGAACTTGCCCACACGGCTATGCGCCTGAGCCTTTCACGTTTTACTACAGAGGAGGAGATAGAGTATACCATCGAAGCCTTTACAAAAGCGGCTGAACGTCTGCGTTCGATCTCTTCTACCTACGCCTATACGAATGAAGTGGCTTGATGCGCTATCTTATAGAGGTACGTATCGCGGATAAAAAGCCTCAGACCTTTCCCATCGATGCCAAAGACGAGGAAGAGGCAAAGGAGCGTCTTGTCCTTCGTCTGCCTCCGGACAAACGTGACAAGATTCTAATTGACAGTATCATACTCGATCCCAAGAGCATTCCCTTAGATGACGGACCCTACGGTATATTCGGGGATGAGTAGATGCAGATCGAACCCATAGGAATAATTCAGACGCCCTTCAAAGAACTCGAAGAGATGCCTATCCAGCCCAAAGGTGCAGCAGATATCATCTCCTCCTTAAACATTAATAGAGAGTATGCCCAAGGACTAAAAGATCTTGACGGCTTCTCACATATCTATCTAATCTACCACTTTCATCAGGCAACACGCAGCGAACTAGAGATTATCCCCTTTATGGATACGCAAAAACGAGGCGTCTTTGCCACACGTTCACCGCTTCGCCCCTCACATATAGGATTATCTCTCACGGAACTTCTCTTCATTCACGACAATATTGTCATAATCAGAGGGATTGATGTCTTAGACGGAACACCCCTGCTTGATATCAAGCCCTATATCCCCCAGTTTGAAAGCCCCGGAAAAGTGAGAACAGGTTGGATGAACAAAGATGAAGAAGAGGTTGCCAATGCCCGTTCCGACAGCAGATTCAGCTAGACCTTTTCTGCTCTTGCAGATGTTTGCGTTCTGAAGTAAAAGCCCACCATACCCGCGCTTCCCCTCCCTTCATAAAACTCACTATCGACATAAAGACATCCAGCACACAGGGGTCTGCCCTCTTTCCCGATATCTTGCGTAGACGCTCATAAAGCTCAAAAGGATCAGATCCTGCAAGCTGTTGTGGATTATCTATTCCGATGCTTTGCAGTATCTTTGCTATCGCCGGACCGACGTTGGGAAGGTCGGTCAGGGATTTCGTACTTTCACGTCTTACTCTGTTTGGGTTCATATACTGCCTCCCTCTTCTAAGTATACATCAAAAACCGTAGAACCAAAATTGCATCCTCTATTACAAACCCACAAAAGGAAATCTACCCATGTCTGCAATTCAAGACTTTATTTACAACAACAATCTGCAATGGCAAGCCACTTTCAATGCCAGCACTCCCAACTACGCCTACGGATACCGTGGAAGCCTGGTCATCACTCCGGGAAAAGTACTTACTGCGGATAAACAACTTCCTCCTAAAGCGACAGCTACCCAGGTCATCCTGACAAGTATGGGTGAAAAGATTAATGTTCTCGCCTGTGAGCTCGAAACACTTGACTTTTTTGAGCCCTTTGTTGAACGCTATAAAGACGTTTTAAGCCCCAATGGACTCTACCTGATCTTTGTCACTGACTTGGATTATGATGGAAAGTTTGAATATGCCGGCTTTACATTCAATGCCTTTGCCCTGGATGAAAGCTCAGTCTGGAACGAGCTTTTAGAGCATGCCGATCTCTCCAAGGGCGATTTGAAACGTTTAAGTGCAGAGGAGAAGATAGACACCGTATGCGATGAGATCAAAGCCTCTACTCTGCGTATCCCCGAAAAAAGTTATGAGGATGTAAAAGCCGCACAGAGTAAAGAGGGCAAGGTCCTTTTCGGAGCTGTTTAAGAGATACGTGCACGGATGGAAGCCTTAAAAGCTTTCATCTTCGGACGGGATATCATCTCCATAGCACTCTCTCTTAGTGCTTTAACCTCGGCAAACACCTTGGCACTCGGATTATGGCGTGCACTGCTGATCACATCAAAGACATCATTGTTGAAAAAACCGGAGGTGTGTGGGAGCAAGGCATCATAAAGAGCCATGAAGATACTTTTTTCATACGCATCCATCTTGCACGAATCATCACTGATCTTTAAAGCTACCGTGATCGCGCAGACCTTTTCGAAATCGCCAAGGTTCAGGCTAACCTCGGGGATACGTTCAAGAGCATAACTCATCTATGCTTAACCGACTTCTTTAATCTCTTCAGGCTCTTCTTGAACCTCTTTACCCACACCGCGCATCTTCAAAGGAATGTCTTTGCGATATTTTTTCTCTCTGAACGACGGTGTTTTAAGCACACCTTTTTTCTCACCGAGTTTGTAGATCTCTTCATTCAGGAAGTGTTCTTCAAACTCTGTAGTATACGCCATATCCCAAGTAATACAGCCTATACTCGGACAGATAGCAGCACATTGCGGATCATCATACACCCCGACACACTCAATACACTTCTCCGGTTGCACATAATAACGGCTCTCACCCATCGGATTATGTTCATCGTCTACAATAGCGTTCACAGGACAATTTTGTAAACAGGCATCACAGGTTATACAGGTATCATCGATTATAACAGACATTTTGTCTCCTTTGTTTTTGTGTTTAAACTACTAATATTGGACAAGCTGTTTAAGCTATCCTGCTCGTCAAAAAACACGTACCTCAGTATCTATTTAACGAGTTTTCCTTTAGTTGTATAGTCTCAGGGTCTCACCGACACTTATATGTGCCACTCTTTGCTCAATTGTAATTGTCTCACGAAAAGGTCTCGGCGCCTCAAGCGGGGACAAGAGACCTTTTTTCTTGTGTACACGAATCACATAATCATCACTTTGCGTGAAGTGATCATTATAGGCTTCAATGTAAGGCATATCCCAGACGATACACCCCTCTGTCGGACAGACATCCGCACACTTGGGAACGGCAGCATCTACACACTCTATACATTTCTCGGGTTTGACATAGACAAACACTCCATAAAAGAGTGGGTTGTCATCCGCACTGACGATTGCCGTAGCCGGACATTCGTCTATACATGCATCGCAGTTGATGCATGTATCCGTGATCAAAACAGCCATCAGGCACTTCTCGCTCGGGCTTTGTGAAAAATACGCAAAAGCCACATAGGAGGCTCTCCTTGAAGCATCTCATGAATATTTTTTATTGCGGCTAGCAGCTCTTCACCCTCTGCCACACGCACGGGATAGATGCCTGCAGCCTGTACCATCTTTGAAGCCTTGGGGCCGATCTGGGTACAATAGACAATATCTGCCTCTTCTATAGTTCCTATCTTGTAATTAAGTTTTGCCACCTCACCTTCGGGTTCTTCCGAACTATCAATGACCCTGAGCAAGGCAGCACTCTCCTTGCCTACCTCATAAAGATAGAACTGTTGCGACCATCCGAAATGTTGATCGACCTTTTCACCTGTAGAAGAAGCAAATGCGATATTCATTGTTATTGCCTAAAACGAATCGGCCACATTGGCGTGTGCTTCACGAACAGCCATGTCAATATCATCTAAAAAGGCCATCTCTTTGACTGTAGGCAGCATCAGACCTTTTTTCTTATGCTCACGGATCTTGTAGCTTCCCTTATCATTACCGGCAATATAGTAATCCGTAAAATCCGTCGTATACGGCATATCCCAGACAATGGACCCCTCTGTCGGACAGGCTTCGGCACAGCGCGGAGTATCGGCATGGCCGACACACTCGACACAGGTCTCCGGTTTTATATAAAAACGTTCTTCACCCGCATAAGGGTTTTTTTCATTATCTCCGTCCAATATAGCCGCTACCGGACACTCCGGTGCACATGCATCACAATTTGTACATTCTGCTGTAATCATTACCGCCATTCTTTCTCCTTCTATCGTTTGATTTTAGTTTGCATCTTTTGTTCTAGTAATGGCTTGATGCAGTTTCAGGGTATCGAGCGCATCAATATAGGGTTCAACCGAAATATCCACTCCTCGCATAAGCATAGTAGCCTCACACTCTTTTTTTAGACCCAGTTCATCAAAGGCCAGCTCAGTTATCAGTGCGACAACCTCGCCCATATCACTTTCAAAGGTCAATTCGCATAAAGAGTCATTCCTGCGGACATCTTTTAATCTTGCCTTGGTTCTGTTTTCAATTGAGACCTTTCCGGGACACTCTTTACTTACACAGACCGAGGCTTCGTGGATTTTACACTCCACCCTGTCCCCTACACTGAGCCACTGGGGAAGTTCATACTTAATAATCCTCAGCTTTGCCTTTCCGCTTTGTACCTGAATATAAGAGACAACCTCTCCGGGTTCGATATTGATCACCTTGGCAATAATCTTGTTCATATCTCTGCCCTACATCAGATAAAGTACGACATTTTTGTCTATCATTGTTTCAAAATGATCCAGAAGCATATCCGCCGTGGATGTAGAGCCCAGGTGACATCCCGAGCATGCCCCAAGGTAATTCAGCCATACCTGAGGTTTTTCACCGGGAATATAGTTCACCAACTCCAATCCGCCCCCGTCTGTAGCAAGCGTAGGGCGTATTTTTGTCTCTATCAGGTTTTCGATCAAGGCAAGCTGCTTTGATGCATCCAGACTATAAAAAGCCTCGTTTCTTTGGGAAGCGAGTTCCGCATTGCTCACATAGGTGATGATCTCTTGGGCTTGGGTATTATCGTTGTGTGCAGCCGTAATAAGGTACTGCATGGCCTTGCCGTTTTCACCCTTTTGCCTATAGAGGATACCCGTCTTTGCCTGAGCATCGACATGACCTCTATCGGCTGCGCGCTTATAGTATTCAAATGACTTCTCTTCATCTGCCCTGACGCCTAGCCCTTTTTCGTAAAATATTCCCAGACTGTTGAGGGCATATCCGTTCTCTTGTTCCGCAGCTCTCTCAAACCACTCTTTTGCTCTTTGATGACTGGGACTGCAGCCGTTTCCTTTCATGTGCATGAAAGCAAGGTTGACCATCGCGTCAGAGTTCTCTTCGACTGCCTCTTCGAAGAGCCCGTACGCTCTTTCGTACTCTTTGCCCTCATAGGCCTTTACCGCCAAATCAAAAGATTCCATATTACTTCTCCTTTTATTAAAATAGGTCTGCAAGCGTTCGTACGCATCCTCTTTAGCTTCTTCATAAGTATCCCCTATGCCCTTGATATCAGGGTACTCGACAAAAACAGCCATACATCCGTCGCCGTCTTCGTTTGAAAAACCGTAGTAATCTATCTCATACTCTTTCATGCCGAGCTATTTGCAAAAAATATTCTAGAACCTAATTTGCATACAGAGTCAAAAGGATAAACATGATAGCGATACCAACGGACAGCATCAAGCCTGATGTAAAGTCTTCTACACTCTTTGGAAATGTGAACTATTTTGCCTTATACAACCCTCAGAAAAAAGACTTTAGTTTTATTCAGAATGTAGCCTCCGGAGATGGAATAAAGACGGCTGAACTGCTGAAAAAATACAATGTAACTAAAGTCTTTTACTCTTATATGGGAAACGGACCTTTTGAAAGCCTTCAAAAGAGTGATATTGAGGTCTACTATCTGGGAAAAGAGCCTCTGGACCTGGATGAGCTCATCAGCTCTTATGATGAGGATGCCTTCATCAAAGTCACCAAAGAGAATGCGAAGAGCTACCTGGATCCGGGAACACAAACAGGAGAGTGCCAATGCGGATGCACATAGACGATCAGACCATCACGCCGGAGATGCACGAGATAAAGTGTATGATCATACAAACGGTTCAGACACGTGACCAGATCAAAAAGGAGATGGAATCCTGGTACAAGGAAAACCCGAACAAACATTTTCCAAAGATGCAGGAACTAATTTTGGCTGACTCGACCCTGTCCAAACTAGATTCCCATTATAAAAAACTCTGGGATTTTCATAATATAAATGCCAGCTAAAAAGAAGAGAGCGTACGGTACCAAAGCCAGACTGCTATACGATATCAGCGATATAAGCCAGTATCAGCCTATCTTGGAAAAAGACAACTTTCAGGAACTGGAGTCGCATTGGAGACAGTTAAGCAAAAACACGATCAGTCTTTTTCAGGTCCTTATCGACCAGGATTTAAAAGACCTGGTCAATGTCTTAAAGCACTATCCGCGCTACACACAGTGGGTCTGCGAACATTTCAGGTATGCCTACAGCTATAGCGAGAACGACGCCGATATCGAAGCGGCCTCTGTACTTTTGCATATGGGAGAGCCCTATTTCTCAAAGCAGTTTGTCAGAAATGTCGTCAGAAAACTGCCCGGTATAGAGGAGTTTGATACGGAAGAGCTGGCTGTTTTTGCTCAAAGGATGCAAGACGAGCATCCAAACTGGCACAGTATCGTTGTCGAGTTCTATCATCAGTGCTACATAGAGAGGACGAATGCTTTAAGCCTTCATCCTCTGCAACGTATTGCTTTGATAAAGCCTATAAAAGAGATCGTCTACACGCAAGAGTATGACTATCAAGCACAGGACAGAGACGCTGTCTTGGACATACCCTACATGAACTAAAAGGAAAAACATGGACTACGAAACACAAAAAAAAGAGTTGTTAAAACAGGCGAGAAACGCTTTTGAGACGGCGAGTACCCTTCAAGACTCTCAGCGTATAGAGGTATATCTTCACAACAGCGAAGCAAAAACCTCGGATGTCTTGGAAGAGAGTGACGAGATACTCTACACGGATGACAGAGTGCTCTGCTATCAGGTCTATGGACATAACTATCTTGAAGAAGAGATCAAGACCTGGATAGATTATGCCCGCGTCATTCAACAGCCCACGGATGAGCTCCCGCTTGCCGAGCCGACAGATATTGAGAAGTCTATTCGCGAGATGATCAGCGAGATCGCGAAAGCGAAGGGCGTAGAAGGCGACGAGATAAGCTCTTACGAGGTCTTTGCAAACCTTCCCGTCAATCTGCTGGGAACTATAGAGCAGGAGATTATAGAGTACTGGTGGAGCGCGGATGAAGAAGAGAATGCTAAAAAGCTGGCTCTTGCACAGATAGAAGAGGCTATAGGAAAAAACCTTTCTGAAGGCTAGTCAGACACTCGTTTTTAAGGGTTCTTGCAACATCAGTTCTGTAATCGGCCCTGCTCTTCCTGTAAGTGTAGCGTATTCCAATCGCAACACCTCTCACCGTTGATCTACCCCTTATTTTTTCTCGAAATCAAACTGAACCGCCAACTAACATTTTTTGTCTACAAACAGACCTGATTTTATCCTATAATATAGCAAGTTTTAATTACGCAGGGCAGCCGCAGAGAAGAATCAAACAGAGAGTTTGAAACAATGCTCTCACTGCTTGGAGCAGAACTTAAGACCGTTTACGACGATGATCTGAAGGAGCTATAAGATGAAAATAGCCGTTTCTTCCTGCCTTCTAGGAAACAGGGTGCGTTTTGACAGTGGTCATAAACATGACCGTTTTATTACCGATGAACTCAGCCGGTATGCCCAGTTTATCCCTTTCTGCCCTGAAAACCTCGCCTTTGGAAACCCCAGACCCTCCCTTCGAATGGTCCGCGACAACACTACGCTTATCATCCAGTCAAACAAAGACTATTCTGATCTTACCGGCACCCTGCTACAGGCTTCACATGATGACCTTAGCCGACTTAAAGAAGAGCCCCTCTCTGCCATCATCTTTAAATCAAAATCCCCAAGCTGCGGTCTGAACAGTGCCAAGGCCTATCTGCCGAACGGGTTTGCCGAAGGAAAGGAGGACGGACTCTTTGCCGCACTGTGCAAAGAACACTTTCCTCTTTTGCCGATGGAAGAAGAGGGGCGTCTAAACGACCCCTGGCTCAGAGAGAACTTCATCATGCAGGTTTTCGCCTACCATGATTTTGAGAACTTCAAAGCGAGCTCTCCCAATATGAAGGAACTGGTCGGTTTTCATCAGTCCTACAAGTTCATGCTCCAGTCAAAAAATGAGCTCGCGTACAGAAAACTGGGAAAACTTGTCGGCAGCCACGACAAACGGAACATGAAAGAACTCTTTGAAGCCTATGAGCTTACGTTTAAGCGCACTATCGGCGAAAAAAGCAGTATCAAAAAGACCCGAAACGTCCTCGAACATATGGCCGGCTTTGTCAAGAACGATCTTAGTGAGGTCGAGAAGCGTACCCTGCATGAGCAGATAGAAGAGTATGCATCAAAGATAATCCCTCTGATCACCCCGCTTAGCACCCTCTCAATGTTTGCCGACAAATATGATGCCTCCTATCTTCTGGGGCAAAAGTTCTTACAGCCCTATCCTAAAAAACTGGCCTTGCGCTCGGACATCAGAAGCGGAAAATGACACGTATTCTGTGGTTCAGGCGGGATCTTCGTCTTCAAGACAATCCCCTTCTATCTTTAGGAGGCGAAGTCTTTCCCATATTTATCTTTGATACCAATATCTTACATGGGCTTAAAGAAGATGACCGCCGTGTCTCATTCATCTTCTCACACGTACTCGAGCTAAAGAAAGGGCTTCAAGTCAAAGGGCTTGACTTGAGAATTTTTTTCGCAGAGCCTTTAGACGTATTCTTATCCCTTTCAAAACTGGGTTTTGATGAAGTCGCAGCAAGCGGTGATTATGACTCATATGCCAGGGAAAGAGATCGTGAGGTCTCGCATATCATGCCCTTCAACTACCTGCATGACACCTATATCTTCAGACCCGAAGAGGTGCTCAAGGGCGATAAGACGCCTTATCTCGTCTTTACCCCGTTTTACAAAAAGGCCAAGGCCCTCATGAGAAGTTCTCATAGTAAGCGCTTTTCTTTTCTCAGGCAGGAGCTTTATAAGACAGACTATGAAGGTATTCTCAAACTCGAAAAAGATAAAAAAACGATCCTCGCGACAAGGCTGGAAGCCATGGGGTTCACACCCGTGCACATTCGCACCAAAGCCCCTTATAGACTGCTCGGCGATCTCGATCTGCACAACTATGATAAGAACAAAGATATCCCTATACTCGAAGCCACCTCGGGTCTTAGCCTTCATCTTCGGTTCGGTACGCTATCTATTCGCGAGGTCTTGCGGTTTTTAACGAAACAAAAGAGATCAGGTGTCCCAACTGAAGCTTTTTTCAGACAGCTGATCTTTCGAGACTTTTATGCTTACCTGCTCTATCATTTTCCGCGTATTGAAAAAGAGAACTACAAATACCGTTTTCATGGGGTCCCTGACGAGAAAAGATACAAAGCCTTCTGCGAAGCAAAAACAGGCGTACCCATCATAGATGCCGGTGTCAACGAACTCTTACAAACAGGGAGTATGCATAACCGGGTACGGATGATATGTGCTTCTTTCTTTACCAAGGACCTTCTTCTTCCATGGCAGTGGGGCGAAGCCTTTTTTGCCGAGCATCTTCTTGATTATGATGCTGCTTCAAACATACTTTCATGGCAGTGGAGCGCGGGCACGGGTATAGACCCTCAGCCCTATTTTCGTATCTTCAATCCCTATCTTCAAAGCAGGAAGTTTGACAAAGATGCCCGCTATATCAAACACTTTTGCCCGGTGCTTGCCGATGTTGACCCAAAACTCCTGCATGATGAAGAAGCCCTGTTCAAAAACACTATCCCCGACTACCCCAAACCGATACTCCTGCACAAAGAAGCGGCAAAAAAAGCCTTGGAATCTTTTAAAAAGGCCTTGTAGATGTTTGCCAAGATACTACTCATGATTCTGCTGTCAATATCGTCTGTGCTCAGCGAAGAAGTTCTCAAAAAAGAACTTCTGCAAAGGATAATTCAACCCAAGCTCACCCTGGAGTCATCTTATTTGTCAAAAGCCAATATCCAAGGCAGTGAGGGCAGCGTTGAAGCCCATAAGAACACCCTAAAGATCAATAATGCCATTGTAGGTTTCACCTATACCAACTGGGCTTTTACATGGGACAATGTTCAGGAGCTCCCCTTCGGCGATAAAAGCACTCAGCCTATCAAAGAGATGCACGCGTTAAAGATTAATTTAACTGCACCCTACTTTGTGGATAAGAAGTGGTTTATTCTGAGTATGGTATCACTTCGTTCATCCTTTGAAAAAAGCATAGACGGCTCATACGGTGCTACTGTTTTTTCCTTTGCCTCCTATAAAGTGGACAGCGATCACACTATTCAGATGGGGGCTTTTGCCAACTATCACAAGGTATCGACACTCGCTCTTCCTGTCCTAAGCTACAGTTATCGTGCACGTCAATCTAACGGGTTGCAGGTCGTTCTTGGATTTCCCCGTACCTATATTGGCTACCATGCCAATAAGGCGAGCCTATTCAAACTGGGTATCATCTTCTCCCAATCCGTCATCAAGCTGAGCGACGGCAGCAGCATCGAGAATGGCGGGTTTATAGAAACTAAGGACTATATGGGCAATCTTGGTCTCTCATATGAGTTCAATAAACACCTTAGGCTTGAAAGCAATATCCTTTATAGTATAAAACGCGACTTTATTATCTTTGATTCGCAAGGCAATAAACAGTCATCTCACTCAATAGAACCTTCCCTTGGTGCCAATATAAAGGCCGTATGGCTGTTTTAATACAGGAATAAGAAAAAGAAAAAATGGATGACAATATTGTATAAACTGTGTCATCATTACAGAAAAGGACGAGCATGTATCGTTTATTAACCGGATTGTTTTTACTCATAAACATAACAGGATGTTCCAAATCCTATCCACCGCTGGAAACCGTCAAGGAAGTCGAGCTTCAAAAATATCTGGGCACCTGGTATGAGATAGCCCGCTATGAGCACTATTTTGAAAAGGGGTGCCGTGATGTCTCTGCTACCTATACGCTCAAACAAGATGGAGATATCAAGGTCATCAACCGCTGTACCAAAGAAGACGGAGAGAAAAAAGAAGCAGTAGGTGTCGCTTATGCCGTAGATGAGAGTCAGAGCAAACTCAAGGTAAGTTTCTTTAGACCCTTCTACGGGAACTATTGGATCATCATGCTTGATACCGACTATCGCTACGCTGTTGTAGGCGATCCAAGCAGGCAATACCTATGGATACTCTCACGCACGCCAAAGCTTGAAAAAAATATCAAGGATGAGATACTAAGCAGACTTCCTGAGATGGGATACTCGGCCGATCTTCTTGTCTGGACGCTTCACGAAGACTAAGATGTTTGAAAAAACGCTACGCCTCAGGTTTACTTCCAAGGCAAAAGCGGACCCCCAGACACCGTTTGACTTTCTTACTGACGCCGGCACCCTTGTCAAGATCACCCCACCGCGGATAAAAATTGTCTCTCCTGTGATTTCACTGCATCAAAGAGACGAGCTGGAGCGTGAGATCATCCTTTTTTCCACGACAAAGCCATCAAAAGCCCTTTTGCTTCTGATAGAAGAAGCCGGCATGGTCCATGCGTGGAGCCTGCTCGGTCTCATAAATTACGGTGAGCATGATATCTTCATTGCCGATGTAAACCTAAGCTTAAACAAGGAGACTAGAGATGTGGAGCCGACTCTTTTTACGGGTAAAGGATACTACAATACTCTAAAGAACGAACCTCTGCGGCCGCTAAGGAGCACTTTTGAAAGTGCCCATGCTATCGCTTACTTGAAGAAGATGCCAAAGGAGAGTATTCATGATTAAAGAATCATCATCACTCTCTCGGGTCGGGGGGAAAAAGATAGGATACAGGCAATGGAGATGTTAAGAGTATGAATAGATCAGGCAATAAACAAACCGTACTTCTGACCGGAGCAACGGGTTATATCGGGCGCCGCTTGAAACAAAAGCTGCTTAAAGACGAGAGTGTAAGGCTTAAACTGCTTGTGCGCCATGCCAATTCACTAGCCCCTAGCGTGCGAACTAATACAGAGATCTATGAAGGCAGTACTTTTGATCAGGAGATACTTGAAAAGGCTATGCAAGATGTTGACGTTGCCTATTATCTTATCCACTCTCTCGGTAATGATGATTATGCCGAACTCGACCGCAGAAGTGCGAAGAACTTTCGTGAAGCTGCCATCAAAGCCGGCGTAAAAAAGATCATCTACCTCGGCGGACTTGGTATTAAGAACAAGGATACCAGCGAACATCTTTTAAGCCGTATAGAAACGGGTGAGATTCTTTCTGAAAAACCCGAGGAGATTGATGTCATCTGGTTTCGTGCCGGCGTCATCATCGGTTCGGGAAGCGCAAGTTTTGAGATCATACGGAACCTCATCCAAAAACTTCCTGTCATGATCACACCCAAATGGGTGCGAACCAAGGCTCAGCCCATCGGTGTTGAAGACGTCATCAACTATCTTGAACATGCCAAAGAGAAGACACTCGGCGGAAGCCACATCGTCGATATAGGCTCAGAACAGCTCTGCTATCAAGAGATGATGGCACAATGTGCCCAAGAGATGGGGCTTAATCGTTTTATCATCCCTGTCCCTTTCTTATCCGTAGGCCTCTCATCCTACTGGCTTAACATATTTACCCCTGTTCCTTTCAGTGTAGCCTCTTCACTCATAAAAGGCGTTAAATCCGAAGTCATCGTTCAAAATGACAATGCAAAAAAGCTCTTTAAAGATATACACCCCTCCTCTTTCAGGCAAAGTATTGCAAAAGCACTGCTGGAAGCGGAAGAGAACCAGGTCATCAGCCGATGGAGCGACAGAGGAGATGATGTTTGGGAGACGGACCACAAGAACTCCATTGCCAATGCAGTCTTTATCGACAGACAGGTTCTTCCATTAGGAGATATCAGCGAACATAACGTTCATCAGAGCTATATTAACATCGGAGGCGAACACGGATGGTTTTCATATGACTGGCTATGGACATTCAGAGGTTTTTTCGACAAGCTTGCAGGAGGGGCCGGTCTAAACCGGGGCAGAAGGTCACAGCACGAACTGCGTATAGGAGACAGCCTTGACTTCTGGAAGGTCATAGATATACAGCAAGACCAGCGCCTACTTCTATACGCACAGATGCGTCTACCCGGAAAAGCATGGCTTGAGTTCAAGGTCCATGAAGGCAAGCTCATACAGAGTGCCTATTTTCTACCCAAAGGCCTGTTTGGAAGGCTCTACTGGTACATGCTTGTTCCCCTTCATTACCTTGTCTTTAGGGATATGATCGGATCTGTCTTGAAGAAGGCGCAGACCATGCAGCATAAAAGGCTGTCGTAAACTTTAACTTAGAAAAACCCATCTATTCTAACATTATGAATGAGCTGATCATATGGAAAAGAAAAGAAGAAGCCAAGAATGACGATTCACGTACAGGCGCAGAAGCACCTATACTAGGCCGACTCTGTATTGGAGTCACAAGCAGAAGCCGCGGTTCATCATATATCAGCCTCTTCGACAACAATGCTTTCAAATTTGGAAGACCTTTACAAAGCGTAAAGAAGCGGAAGACAAATACGCAGGTCAAGACCCTGATGCATTGCTAAAACACACTGACTATATTCAGGCTATCATCTCAAACACAGCCTCTCTTATCCACAAAGAGCGTTAGTCGAAGAAGGCATACATTTTTACAAAACACGTCTGACCCATTAGCTGTTCTTTTATTATATATCTTAAGAACATTGATTTAGGAGCTGACTTTTCGCTTTTCAGTCACAATACGGTCACAACTGAAAATGAGAACAACCAAAAGCCCCTAAAACAAGGCTCTTGACAAGTATGGCACAGCTATAAGCCGGGTTCTGTATTTAAACGGCAATTCATCTACTGCCTATATCACTATAGACCTCTAGCGAAGCATTA
>CAXGZT010000038.1:0-15921 GCA_964014335.1 uncultured Campylobacterales bacterium
CTTTTGGCCGTGGCGGCAAAGCTGAAAGGGAACAGAGAAGAGAGCGCGCGTACGATTACGGATGCAGTGGGCAAACCCCTGATGTTTTCTCGCGTAGAAGTAGACCGTGCCATTGAGACGGTGACGCTCTCGGCGGAGACCATGCGTACTATGCACGGCGAGACGATAAATACCGATGCCATGCCAAGCGGCAAGAAGGCGATCTCCTATTTTTTCAGAGAGCCTGTCGGTGTCGTCTCTGCCATCACACCTTTTAACTTTCCGCTTAACCTTGTCGCCCATAAACTGGCACCGGCGCTCGCATCGGGTAACTGTGTCGTACTTAAGCCCACTCCGGAAGCACCTTTGACAGCCTACAAGTTCGCAAAACTGTTTATAGAGAGTGAATTTGCCGTAAAGGATGCCCTTTCTGTCGTCTATGGCGATGTCGAAGTCGGTTCGACGCTGGTGGAAAGCGACATCCCGCGTGTGATCAGTTTTACGGGCTCAGTCCCGGTCGGGAAGGTCATCACAAGATCTGCTGGCATTAAAAAGGTCTCTCTGGAGCTGGGCGGAAATGCCGCAACCTTTATCGACAAGTCGGCAGATGTTGCCTTGGCTGCGCAGAGATGTACCCTGGGCGCCTTTGTCAACTCCGGACAGGTTTGTATCTCGCTTCAGCGTATTTACGTCCATGAGGATATTTATGACGAGTTTTCTTCAAAGATGGCGGAAGAGACTGGGAAACTGAAAGTCGGGTCTCCCTATGAAGACGATACTTTTATGGGACCCGTCATCGACGACGATGCTGCTGCACGTGCCATGGGCTGGGTAAACTCGGCGATAGACGAGGGTGCGCGTATATTGACGGAACTCAAGTGCGAAGGGCGCATGTTCTATCCCTGTGTCATGGCAGATGTTCATGATGAGATGGCTATCGTTTGCGAAGAGGTCTTTGCTCCTATCGTCTCTCTTGTCAAAGTCAAAGACTTTGATGACGCGATGCCCCGCATGAACAACTCGCCTTACGGTCTGCAGTTTTCAGTATTTACGAATGATTTGAAGCTGACGCAACGCGCGATATCCGAGCTGGACGCGGGAGGTATAGTGATCAACGATATGCCGACGCTGCGTTTTGATATCCAGCCTTACGGAGGTGTAAAGCTAAGCGGGGTAGGGCGTGAGGGTCCGCGTTTTGCAATTGAAGAGTTTACCGAGATCAAATCAGTCGTTGTCTGCTGAGGTATAGTTTGAAAAAGAAAACTAGCCGCGACGATTTTTCAGAAAGAAAAAAGTTTCAGGCAAAGCCGCAAAAGGTTTTGGTCTCATCATGCCTGCTAAATGAGATGTGCCGGTATGACGGAACCACTAAGATGGATATTCTGGAGGATTTAAAAGAGTATGAAGTCACCTCTTTTTGTCCTGAGAAGTTTATGGGTATACCGCGAAAAAAAATATCTCTTGAGATGACAGAAGAGAAGATTTCTGTTATTCGCGAAGATGGTGTAGATATAACAGATGAGTTAAGCCGTGAGATAGATGCCTTTATTGCTTCTGCCCCACGTTTTGATAAAATTATCTTAAAATCAAAGTCCCCGTCGTGTGGATTTAAAACTACACCGGTTATGCATAAAGAGCAATTAAAAATAGAAAATGGATTGTTTGTTCATAAACTCTTAGGGATTTATGATGAATCAATCTTTTTTGATGAAACAAATTACAAGGAAAACTAGCCGTGGCGGTTTCGCAAAGCGAAAAGTTTCAGGCGAAGCCGCAGAGTAGGGTGTAAACTAGCCGTGGCGGTTTCGCAAAGCGAAAAGTTTCAGGCGAAGCCGCAGAGTAGGGTGTAAACTAGCCGTGGCGGTTTCGCAAAGCGAAAAGTTTATCTAAAATGAAAAAAAAGGAAAAATATATGTTAGAAGTTGGAAATAAAGCACCGGAATTCTGCCTGCCGAATCAGGATGATGTAGAGATATGTTCGCGTGACCTGAAAGGAAAGTGGATAGTACTCTATTTTTATCCCAAAGACAATACGCCGGGATGTACGACCGAAGCCTGCGAGTTTACGGAAGCTGAACCGAATTTTGACAAACTCAATGCGATTATTCTCGGGGTGAGCGCGGACAGTACGAAAAAACACCGTAATTTTATTGAGAAGAAAGAACTCGGCATTACTCTGCTGTCGGACGAGAGTACGGAGATGATGCAGGAGTATGGCGTTTGGCAGTTAAAGAAAAACTACGGCAGGGAGTATATGGGAATCGTACGCACGACTCTGATCATCAACCCGGAAGGGACTATAGCGGCAGTATGGAACAATGTCCGCGTTAAAGAACATGTGTCCAAGGTGCAGGAAAAGCTTCGCGAACTGCAGTCGTGAAACGATCTCTCCTTAGCGAAGAGGTTTGTCTGAAGTGGAAAAAATTTATTCATATTCAAAGATAGCACACCTCACAGCTTTTTAGAGGTCTAAACACTTTGATAAGCCTGTTTTTCTAAAGTCTGCCTTATGACTAGAGGGACTCTTTTTATCAATAATATTTTATAGGTGTTGAAGACGAGAGGGGAAGTTTACCCTGCCAAGAAGCAGAGTAAGCGAATGTACTAGAAACGGTATCTTATATAAGCACGAATATCTTGTGCTTTATCTACAACATTACCTGCATTAGCAGCAGTTAGCGGATTAGAAAGGATATCGTCTATTCTCATAGGTGTACCTGAAGCATTTCCGAAGAAGCCGTTCGAACCTGTCCAATCATAATCGATATACGTATAACGGATTTGAAGGCTTAGGACATCTTCAAGAAGCGGCTCGGTAAAGTAGGCCTCATAAGCATTACCGCGAGTTGCAACCTTAGAGCCGATCATTGTGTCTTCACCATAAGTGATTGATCTCCAGTATTTTGAACCGTGGTTAAATTCGAGTCCAAAGCGTCCGTCTTCACTGATCAAAGACGGCATATTCAGGCCTATCCAGTAAGAGTATCCATTCTCCATATCAGTCGAACCAAGCATAGCTTTTTCTTGACCGAACTGATCTGTTCCCTTGTCTGGATCGGTACGGGATATCGCACCAGAGACAAAGAATGTCGTATCATCCAGGAAGTCTGACCACTCATCTCCTATACCGTTGAGCATGATATACATCGACCCGCTATAGAGGTTGCCCATCGGGGTAAGACCTGTTAGCGCACCAAACTGAGGATTAAAACTCGGTCCGGCAAAAGGAGTGCCTGTCTGATCCATATTTTGTCCCGGCAGGTTAGTCGCCCCGTAGAATTGTGTCCCTACAGAGTACTGTCCATCATCATAAGGCACAAAGATAAATCCGCCTAAATGAACATCATCAACCTCAAATCCATCTGCATTGTTTGCATAAGGAGTCGATGAAAATTTTTCATTGGCTGAGCTAACACCCTGACCAGCACAAAGTTTGATATACATACCTTCTACACCCGTGAGTTTTTCTAAGCCAAATTTTGAACTTAGACCGTCAAACTCGACATTGATAGTGTGTCCCGAAGGTGATGCGGCAGGGTCATCATCACGCATATTGACAAGATGGCCATTAGTTGAAGGACGGCGACCCAGACTGAATGTCCATGGGATGTCGGCGCCGAGGAAGGTCTGGTTCCTATAAAACCAGTAAGCTGATTTTACACGTACGTTTCCATCACCATTTGCATTTTCATTGACAAACCAGTCGAAGTTTTCAAAGCCGGCACCTGACCCGGTATTATTAAAGCGTGCGCCATAAGTCTTGTTGTAAGCCAATTGGCCGGTGAAACTAATGTTTTCATTTGCCGCCCAGTCCATGTTTATCCACAGTCGGTTTGTAAAAAGACTGTTGTTTTTCTGCTTTTTATCTACCTGACTAGTCGTTCCAGTCGGTAAGTATAATCCGGTAGCGGGATCAAATGCATTGTAATTTGTAACAGTAGTTCCGGCCATCTCGTAGCGAACATTGTCATAGGATGTTCTGAGGTCGACACCGAATTTTAGGTGACTTCCTGAAGTTGCTCTTGTCAGTTCGTGTACCGACTCTTGAAGATCTTCGATAGCTTCGTTTACATCCATCTCTTCATCATCATCTTCGTCTTCTTCAGACTCTTCATCATCCTCGGTTTCATCTGCGTCTTCGTCTTCGGTCTCATCTTCATCATCTTCGTCTTCGTCACGCGCTTCAGGTTTTTCTTCAGCGGCAGCTTTTTCAGCTTTTAAGCCTGAAAGTTCCGACTGAAGAGCCTGAATCTCTTTTTCCATCGCTTCAAAACGCTCGTACATGGTTGCAGCGCTTGCATCACCCAACAGAAGTGTCGCGGCGACTAAAGATCCTAGTAAAGGCTTGTTCATTTATTTATCTCCTTTTGAATTTTTATTATTAATATTAAGTTTCCCAACTAATATTAAAAATTCAAATAATTGGTTTCATCCTATCCTATCCAAGATAAATTTATTTTTAAGAGGAGAGGATTTATGGAAAAGATTGATACCGTAGAGAATAAAGGAAACGGATTGTCGAAAAAAGGTTTTTTAGAGGACTTGGAACAAAACAGGGGGCAGGCTCGGTCTGAATATGAAAAAGATTAAGCTGAATGTTTCAGCAGAATTAAATTATCGTTTTTATATAATTACGCGCTTTATTTACTATGAAACATAGTGAAGTACAAAGATGCAAGTGTCAATTCTTGAATTGGTTGCGGACCGGATATTTATCCTGCTCCGTTAAGGGACACTGAGGCTAAACCAAAAAATTTATAATGCCGGGCTGAAGTCCGGCACACAAGGAATTATCATGGTAAGCATGAAAGATCTACTAGAATGTGGTGTACACTTCGGTCACCAAACACGTCGTTGGAACCCAAAGATGAAAAAATACATCTTCGGTGTTCGTAAAAACATCTACATTATCGACCTACAGAAAACACTTCGTTTTTTCCGTGCAACCTATCAGATCGTAGCTGATGAAGCGGCAAAAGGTAAGACAATTATCTTCGTCGGTACGAAGAAACAGGCACGTAATGCTATCCGTGAAAATGCTGAGAAGTGTGGTATGCCATATGTTGACAACCGCTGGTTGGGCGGAATGTTGACTAACTTCAACACAATGCAAAAATCAATCCGTAAACTTGAGATCATCGAAGAGATGCAGGCTAACGGTCAAATCGAACTTCTTACTAAGAAAGAAGCATTGATGCTTACTCGTGCAAAAGGCAAACTTGAAGCATACCTTGGCGGTATCCGTAATATGAAAAAACTTCCGGACATGATGTTCGTTATCGACCCGGTAAAAGAGCATATCGCCGTTAAAGAGGCGCGTAAACTTGGCATCCCTGTTGTTGCTCCACTGGATACAAACTGTGATCCGGATCTTATCGATTTCCCAATCCCGGGTAATGATGATGCGATCCGTTCGATTCAACTTTTCTGTAAAGAGATGGCTGAAGCGGTAATCGAAGGTCGTGCTCAAAACGAAGAAGTAGTTGAAGAAGAGCCTGCAACTGAAGAAGAAGTAGCAGAAGTCGTTGCAGAAGCAAAGGCTGAAGCAGCAGCTGAAGATTCAACAGAGGAAGCATAATTATGGCAGTTACAGCAGCAATGGTAAAAGAGCTACGTCAAGCGACGGATGCTCCAATGATGGATTGTAAAAAAGCATTGACTGAGAACGACGGTAACATGGAAAAAGCTACTGAGTGGTTACGTGAACGCGGTGTTGCGAAATCTGCCAAGAAAGCTGACCGTGTTGCAGCTGAAGGTTCTGTAGGTCTTAAGATCTCTGCAGACTTCAAAAGAGCTACACTTGTTGAAGTTAACTCTGAGACTGACTTCGTTGCTCAAAATGACGGTTTTAAAGACCTTGTTTCTACGACTGTATCTCAAGCTTACGAGACTGACTGTGCGGATGTTGAAGCACTTCGTCAAACTAAACTTGAAGGCAATGACTTTTCTGCATACTTTGATGAGACAGTTGCGAAGATTGGTGAGAAGATCGAAGTACGTCGTATCGCTGCACTCAGCGGTAACGAGAATGTTGCCGTTAATGGGTATGTTCACTCCAACACCCGTATCGGTGTAATCGTTGCTATCGAATGTGACTCTGCAAAGACGGCCGAAGCTTTAACTCCAGTAGCGAAGCAAGTTGCAATGCACGCATCTGCGATGAAGCCGACTACGCTTTCTTATAAAGACTTTGACGCCGATTATGTAGATGCAGAGACAAAGGGTCGTATCGAAGCGATCAAAAAAGAGAACGAAGAGCTTGCTCGTCTTAAGAAACCACTTAAGAACGTTCCTGAATATATCTCTATGTGTCAACTGACTGATGATGTTATGGCTAAGGCTGAAGAGAAGATCAAAGCGACACTGAAAGAGCAGGGTAAACCTGAGCAGATCTGGGACAAGATCGTTCCTGGTCAAATCGCTCGTTATATCCAAGATAACACGACACTTGACAAAGAGCAGGCACTTTTAGATCAGAACTATGTTCTTGATGACAAGATGACAGTTGCTCAAGCTGTTGAAGCGGCTGGTAAAGCGGCTGGCGGTACAGCTACAATTTCTGCATTCGTTCGCCTTGAAGTGGGTGAAGGTATCGAGAAAAAAGAAGAAGATTTTGCAGCGGAAGTTGCTGCACAAATGGGATAACCCCGTTTTACATCACTTTATCCGGTAAGATTGTGCCTTAGGGTACAATCCCTTCAGATGGAATATCCTTTTAAGTAAAACCCCTTTATAATCCTTTTAAAAAATAAGTTTGAATGATCATGCAACTACTAAATGCTAAACACCTGGCACACAGTTTTGAGTACCCCCTTTTTAACGATATAAACCTAAGCCTTGATGCACACGAATCCACGGCAATTATTGGAGCAAGCGGAAGCGGAAAATCGACGCTTTTGCACATCTTGTCTTCACTCCTTAAACCGAGGTCCGGCCTGGTTGAGCTTTTTGGAAAAGATATATACGGCTTAAAAAAACACGAACTCGTTAATATGCGTAGAGACGAGATAGGCATGGTCTTTCAATCACATTATCTTTTTAGAGGTTTTTCTGCTTATGAAAACCTTGAAGTTGCGGCTCAACTGAGCAAAAATGCCATCAATGAGGAGCATCTGCAAAGTCTGGGGATAGCGAATGTTATCCATCAGAAGGTCACCGAACTTTCAGGCGGACAGCAACAGCGCGTCTCCATAGCAAGGGTCTTGACGAAGAAACCGCGTCTGATTTTTGCGGATGAGCCGACAGGAAACTTGGACCATGATACAGCCTTGGACGTGATGAGACTTTTTAGAGAGTATATCCGCAGCGAAGAGGCAGCCATGGTTTTGGTCACGCATGAGAAAAGTTTGGCCATGGAGTGCGACCATGTGTATAAATTGATTGATATGAGGCTTAAAAAGATAAAATAGTCCCTGCATGCACCGCCGAAGAGATGTTTCCTGTATAGGAGGCGGCGGTTTATTCTGTTGAGGGTAAAAGGAAACGGAGAAGACAAGAGAGGTTAAATCACTTCTTTTAAAGGGAGCAGATGGAAGTCATTGAGTTTTTAAGTCCAGAAAATGTTGTTGGTTTTCTGCTGCTGTTTTTCCGTTTTGCAGGTCTGTTTATCATGGTCCCTATGTTCTCGCATATGAGTATACCGATGACGATGAAAACGGCTATAGCCTTTGTCTTTACCGTACTCTTTTTTTCTATCATGCCTCCGCTTGCTATGGAGATCAATACAACGAATGTTATTCTGGCCATACTGAGTGAGTTCCTATTAGGCTTCAGCGTGGGTTTGATGCTTCAGCTGGTGATTAATATCATGACCTTTGCAGGTGTGCAAATCTCGTTTATTATGGGCTTTTCTATGGCCTCCGTGGTAGACCCTCAATCGGGAATCTCCATGCCGATAATCTCTAATATCTTAGCCCTTTTGGCTTTGATGATTTTTCTTGCTCTGGATGGTCATCATGTGGTTCTTTTATTCGTAAATGACTCTTTGCAGGAAGTTTCCCTGGGCGGTTTTATGATCAAAGAGGAGCTCTTTAACTATATGCTCAAAGCGACTACAAACATGTTTGTAGTCGGTTTCATGATCGCTTTTCCTATTGTTGCCCTCTCTCTTCTGGCGGATATAATTTTTGGAATGTTGATGAAGACCATGCCACAGTTTAACCTTCTTGTCATCGGGTTTCCCATAAAGATTATGGTCGCATTTGTCGTTATTATTGCGACTCTGGCTACCTTTATGGGGATCTTTAGACGAGAGATGTTCGAAGCCTTAAACAGCTTGTCGATAATGTTTTAATATTCTTTCGAACGCTGCAGCAAGGTCTTGAAAATATAGTCGCACTCTGTCTCCTGATAGCTTGCCAGTGAATAGACCTGCTTCATTTTTTTCTGTTCAAGGCTTTGACTCAAGAGATAGAGTTTTTCATTATCGATACAGATTAAAGAACCTTCTATTCCTGTCTTGTTCAGAGACTTCAGAACATATACAGATATGTTTTCCAACAGACTCAAATAACCGGCACTGTCTCTATTTTGCTTCTCTGTGTTGAGACGGCTGTCATCAAGTGACTCCCCGGTTATGATGATAAGTTTGATCTTTTGTCTAGCAAGCATTCTCAGGGTTTTAAGTAAAAGATATTCATCGATGTCAGGCGAAAGGATATAGACCCTCTCTTTGGCCTTTTTGATATCTGAGTTATAGCTGTGTATAAGATGATCGGCTTGATCGGGGAGCATAAAAAAATCTTGAGAAAGTAAGAAAATAGGAAAAAATATAAAAAGTCGAAGCAAGTTTTTTCCTTTTTCACATGAATCTTGATGTTTTTTAGCTAGAATATATCTATAACTAAACTCTTATCTATTATATACTAAAAAAGGCTCATCTTATGAAGATACTTCTTATTAATAGTAACCCGGTCGTTGGTAAACTGGTTACATTAAGCGCACAAAAGACAGACGATGATTTGACGTCAGCAGCATCTATCGAAGAGGTTGCTCCCGGTGATTATGACCTTATGATAATGGATGATACCTGCTATTCAGAAGAAGTAATGGAAGAGCTTCAGTCAAAAATCAACTTTTCTCAGAGCTGCTTTATCGGCTCACGTGGTTCGCAAAAACCTGAAGGTTTTTCCGGAGAATTAAACAAGCCTTTTTTACCGACAGATTTAGTGGATATTTTTGTGGATATCTCTTCAACGCTGGAAAGCAAGACCTCCCCTGCGGAAGCTGTAGTAGGAGAAGAACCGGGAGATCTTTTGGATACCTCAGGCGGGCTAGAAAGTCTGGATGATTTGGAGACCTTGGATACAGGCTTTGAAAGTGAAGATCAGATAGACGGTATTTCGCAAGAGGAGTTGACCGATGGACTTAAAGACCTGGACGATCTTGGCCTTGAAGAGCTGGATGAACTGGTCGAAAAGCCTGAAACTGCAGATGAAACAGAAAGCTTAGTGCTTGAAGAGGAGCTTGTAGATGAGCTTGAGGGTGTATTGGATGATGAAGATGTGAAAGAGGTTCAAGAGCTTCTAGAAGAGACCGAAGCGGAGAGTGGGCTTGAGGAGAGTGAAGACTCCTCGACATCATCACTTACGGATGGAAGTACTTTGGATGAGATCAATGATGTTTTGGATGAACTTGATATGGATCTTGAAGAGAAGGATGATGCACTCTCCTTGGATGATGCCTTAAACGAATTGATAAAAGAAGAAGAAGAGCTTTCGGAAGAGGGCTCAGATGAACTCGAACTGGATGAGGCTCTTCTTGAAGAGGAAGCAGGTCTTGCCGAGACCCCGGAAGAGTCTCTTGATATGGAAGATGAAGAGCTTTTGGAAGCTCTGGAGGAAGAAGAGCATCCCGTAGAAAATAAGCTCGAAGAGACCCCTTCTGTCGAAGATATAAAGGAAGAAGAGCTTTTGGAAGAGGGCCCAGATGAACTCGAATTGGATGAGGCTCTTCTTGAAGAGGAAGTAGATCTTGCCAAGACCCCAGAAGAGTCTCTTGAGATGGAAGAGGAAGAGACTTCTTCTACAGAAGATATATTGGAAGAAGAACTTGAGTTAGAGGGAAAGAATATTTTCGGTGAAGAAGATGAGGATATTCTCGAAGATTTAGATGAGAAGGCACGCGTAGAAGAAGCTTTTGCAGACGAAGATCTCTCTGAAGATGATCTTGAGATAGAAGAAGATACTCGTGGTGAGCTGGAAGAGCCCCTTGGTGAAAGAGAGAGCATAGATGAAACCGAAGAGTCAGCATTTGAAGAAGAGATTGAAGAGAGCGGGTCGGCTCTCTTGGCAGAAGATGAGCCGGAGAATGAAGAGAATATAGATGAGGTCATCGATAGTAGTACAAGTCCTGAAGAAGAAGAGATAGACCTGAGCGCTTTAAATAGTGAGATCGAAGAAGCCTTGGAGAGTTTAGATGAAGATGAACTACAAAGCGAAATTGAACTTGGGGATGAGCTTGAAAGTTTGGACGAAGAACTCGAAGATGCCTTTTCGTCTATAACTTCTAAGGATCTAAAAATAGCTTTAGGCGAAGCCGAAGAGGATGAAGAAGAGTCGGAGATACGAGAGGAGATTGAAGCCTTAGAGTCCAGTATTGAAGAGGATAAAGAACCCGAGTTGAGCGTCGGACAAAGTGAGTTCGCCTCTTTAAATGAAGAAGCCTTATGGGAAGCAATGGGTGAAGAGATTGGTGATGATAGTGATCATCCTGAACTTGAAGAGGTTAATGCCTTTGTGGATGAGGTGGCAGTGGAAGACTATTCGGATCTGAATATGGCTTCAAGTACCCCGGCTGAGGAAAGCATTGTAACTTTGGAGAACTTAATAACGACACTTAAACAAGAGAATGTAAAGGAAGCTTTAAAGGGTATGGAGATGAATATAAAAATTTCTTTTAGCGAGAAGAGTGAATGACAAACGGGGCGATATTAGTTCTTTCCGGTCCAAGCGGCGCGGGTAAGAGTTCTTTGATTAAAAAGATTGAAAACCAGATAGGTGCATTTTATTTTTCTATCTCGACTACGACGCGTCCTATGCGCGAGGGTGAGGTTGAAGGCGTGCATTACCACTTTGTCAACAAAGATGAGTTTAAAAAGGATATAGATGAGGAGCACTTTTTGGAGTATGCATTAGTGCACGGGAATTATTACGGGACTTCTATTAAACCTGTCAAAAAGGCATTGAGCGAGGGGAAGATAGTTATCTTTGACATTGATGTCCAGGGACATGATGCTGTACAAAACCGCTTGGGAGATATTACGACTTCGGTTTTTATTACAACGCCCTCTCTCAAGGAGTTGAAACAGAGACTGACTTCGCGCGGTACCGATACGCAAGAGGTAGTTGACGGACGCATAGAGATGGCAACCCGGGAAGTTCAGCGCATCAGTGAGTATGACTACCTTATAATAAACGATGATCTGGATATAGCGGCAGAACAACTCACTGCGATTTCACACGCTGCACGTCTAAAGATGCCTTCAATAAAGATTAGCGAGTTTATTCATGAGTGGGAAGAAAATAGCTAAAAGAGTCCTTGTACGAGATCTTGGGTTCAGTGTAAAGTTTGGAAACAGACTCTAGCCGAGAAATACTTATCTACGGGTATTGGTGTTCAATAAGTATTTCAACAGCAATAAAGAGATAAAATTGCAATAATTATATTTAAAGGAAAAACTATGGGTATGCCTAGTGGAATGGAATTATTATTAATCTTTGGAATCGTTGTACTGCTTTTTGGTGCAAAGAAAATCCCTGATCTTGCAAAAGGTATCGGTAAGGGAATCAAAGATTTCAAAAATGAGATGAAAGAAGATGAGCCTAAAGAAGTCTCTTCATCTGACGAGCCAAAAAAAGTTGAGAAAACTGAATCTACAGAAGAGACTAAAAAGCCTTCTGACACTACAAAACAAGCTTAGTCTTGAAGCAGCGCGTCCTTGCACTGCTTAACAGCAGCATTCAACGTGAGATTGTTTTAGAAAAACCCCGTGACCGATCTTTCGGTCATTTCGCTACACCAATCGCTTTTGCAATGGCAAAAGAGCTGAAAAAATCCCCTATGGTCATCGCCTCAGAACTTGTTGAACTCTTTTCCAAGGATGAGATGTTTGCCAACGTAGAAGCGGTGAAGGGATATCTGAACTTTAAATTGAGTGAAAATTTTCTTGATGAGTATGCTTCGTGGGCACTCGCCAATCAAGAGGACTTTGCAAAAGGGACCGAGACAGGCACGATCCTTTTAGAATTTGTCTCGGCCAATCCGACAGGCCCTCTTCACATAGGTCATGCCCGGGGCGCCGTCTACGGAGACACCCTTCTTCGTCTTGGACGTCATCTGGGACATAAGATCACGGCTGAGTATTATGTCAACGATGCCGGCAATCAGATCGAGCTTTTGGGAACGTCACTGATGCTCGAAGGCCAGGCCAATATCCTTGGAGAGGAAGTCGAATATCCTGAAAACTATTATCGCGGCGAGTACCTAACGGAGCTGGCAAAGATCGCTGCCGATAGATACGGCAAAGAGGTCTTCCGTGATAAAGAGAAGATCAAAGAGGTTGCGCTCTGGGCGAAAGATGAAGTACTGGAGATGATCGTAAAAGACCTTAGCGCGATCAATGTCGAGTTTGACACCTTTGTCAGTGAAGCCGGACTGTATGAAGAGTGGGATCGCGTCATGGGTCTTCTTCAAGAGAAGAGCGGTGCGGTAGAGATTGACGGAAAACAGTGGTTGAAATCATCTGAAAAGGGTGATGAAAAAGATCGCGTTATCGTCAGAGAGGACGGCCGTCCGACCTATCTTGCCGGTGATATCATCTACCATAACCAGAAATTTGAACGCAAGTATGATGAGTATATCAATATCTGGGGTGCAGACCATCACGGCTATATGGCGCGGGTCAAAGCATCGCTTAATTTTTTAGGGCATGACGATAATAGGTTGGATATCCAGTTGACTCAGATGGTCTCCTTACTTAAAGATGGTGAACCCTTCAAGATGAGTAAGCGTGCCGGTACCGTTATCGGAATGAACGATGTTGTTGAAGAGATCGGTTCAGACGCTTTACGGTTTATGTTCGCATCGAAGAAATCGGATACGGCCCTGGAATTCGACCTTGCCGATCTTCAAAAGACAGACAGTTCCAACCCTGTGTTTTATGTGAACTATGCACATGCCCGTATTCAGACGATCCTGGAAAAGAGCGATATAAGCCGCGAAGATATCATGGCATCCTCATTGAAGGGTCTGGGGGAAGATGCAGACAACCTGCTGTTTGAATCGATGCTTTTAAACGAGGTTGTCGAAGATGCGTTTAACTCCCGCCAGGTCCAAAAACTGACAGATTACCTAAAAGGTCTCGCTTCTACCTACCACAAGTTCTATTATGACCATAAAGTCATCGGAACGCAGAATGAAGCAAAACTGCTTAAACTTTTTCTCGTCGTAGCTCTGTCTATTAAAACGGGTCTTTCTCTATTGGGGATCACTGCAAAAGACAAGATGTGAGTTCGGATTAGTCGATGAGAACTGCTTCTCATTGACCCGAACGAAACGAACGTCTAGCTTTTTTTTGGATCGAAAAACAAGAAACTCTTAATCGGCTCTATTCGAGGCGATATCACCCAAGAACTCTTCCATATTATATTTAGTACGATATTCCGGTGTCATAATATGAATAAGAATATCTCCCAGATCAACTACAATCCACTCATCGCTGATATCAACATTTAAAAATTGTTCTGCGGGTTTAAGATCGTTTTTGAGGTAGTTTAAGAGAGCCTCTGTATGGCGTGAGTTTAGAGAAGATGCAATGATGACCTGATCAACAAAATAATCTTTTTCTCTAAGATCAAAGACCTCAATGTTTTCAGCCTTGTTTTTGTCTAAAACAGCAGATATTTTTTCTATACGTTTATCCATTAGTTGTTTCCTTATTCATTTGTTTCGGCCCGGGGGCAGTTTCTCATTGTTTAGGACAGGCTTTAAAAATCTGTCCTATATATTCTGGTAAAAAGAGATGATCTCTTTGGCAATTTTCTTGTCAAGATAAGCTTCGTTGATCTGCTCCCTTAACTCGGTAGCAGAGATGTCTTGCTTCACGTTCAGTGACAAAAAACGTTTGGGAATCTTTATATCATCGCGTGTGGCCACAACCCAAGTCACCATCTTGTCCAACTCTTTAAAACGTTTCCATTGAGTAAGCGTTGAAAGGTTGTCTGCTCCTATGATAAGGTAGATCTCATGATCATCTTTGAAATGGCTTACCGTCTCGATACTTGCGACGGCCCTGTTTTGATCGATTTCATAAGAGCTTATCGAAACCTTCGGTATCTTCTCTGTCATGATTCTTAGCCATTTCAGACGAAGGTCAGCAGGTGCATAGGATTTAGATTTAAATGGATTTAAAAAGGCTGGTACCACAATCAGTTCATCAATATTAAGAGATATTATTGTCTGTTTAATTATCTCTAGGTGCCCAATATGTGGGGGATCAAAGCTTCCGCCAAAGATTGCTTTTTTCATTTTCCTCAAACTTTATAAGAATTATAACTAAAAATAGGTATAATTCTTCCACATTTTCTGTATAAGTAATAGGATATTATTATGGCATTAAAAATTGCAATTAACGGATTGGGACGTATTGGTCGTTGTGTGGCACGTATCATCGCAGATAGAGATGATATTGAACTTGTAGCGGTTAATGCAAGCGGTTCGCACGAGATGATTGCCTACAATTTAAAATATGATTCGGTGCATGGTACGCGTAACGATGTGAAAGTTGAAGATGGCTATCTCTGTATAGCAAACGACCGCGCTAAAATTTTATCTGAACGTGATCCTGCCAAATTGAACTTTTGTGATGCCGGTGCCGAAATGGTACTCGAGTGTACAGGGGCTTTTTTAACGCAAGAGAGTGTTCAAGCCCATTTGGACAATGGCATTAAAAAGGTGCTTTTTTCTGCGCCGGCTAAAGACGACACACCTACCTTTGTTATAGGTGCCAATGAAGACGATTATGCCGGTCAAAAAATCGTATCAAACGCTTCATGTACGACCAATGGCCTAGCCCCTTTAGCAAAAGTGCTTGATGATGCTTTCGGTATTAAAAACGGTTTAATGACGACGATCCATTCCTATACATCATCCCAGCCGATTTTAGACGGAAAACACAAAAAAGAGCATCGAAAGGGACGCTCTGGCGCAACGAACCTGGTTCCGACAACTACGGGTGCGGCCAAGGCTATTTCAAAAGTGCTTCCAAATCTAGCAGGAAAACTAAACGGTCAAGCCATTAGAGTACCTACACCAGACGTCTCTATGGTGGACTTAACAGTCACGCTCAACAAAGAGGTGACGGTAGAGATGGTGCAAGCCGCATTCAAAAAGGCGAGCGAAGGTTCTCACAAGGGTATCTTAGGCGTTGACGAAGAGTACCGTGTATCGCAAGACTTTGTAGGCGAAAGCCTAAGCTCGGTAGTCGTGATGGACACGATTCAAGTTATTGATAATAATCTTGTGAAAGTGCTTTCTTGGTACGACAACGAGTGGGGCTACTCTTCGCGTCTTGTCGATATGGCGCTTCACATCTCAAAATAATCTATATTTTTTTTACTAAAAGAGGCCTGATCCTCTTTGTGCATGTATAACAAGGAAAATAATGCAACTTCACTCGATCAAAGATCTGGATCTTAAGGGTAAAAAGGTTTTTATCCGTTGTGACTTTAATGTACCTATGGATGAGTATGGGAATATCACCGATGACAGGCGTATCCGTTCGGCGGTATCGACGATTAACTACTGTCTGGACCAGGATTGCGCAATTATCCTGGCCTCGCATATGGGGCGCCCCAAAGGTGAGTTTAGCGAAAAGTTCTCACTGGCACCGGTGCAGAGAAGACTGCATCAGCTCTTAAAGCGCGAAGTGACACTGGCCAAAGA
>CAXGZT010000039.1:0-15665 GCA_964014335.1 uncultured Campylobacterales bacterium
GGGGTCGCGGTGTTCTCCCACGATATTCTACTTAAACCAAGTGACGCTGCCGCTCAGACGACTATGGAAAAGATGACGAATATTGTAAAGGCCAAGGGTCTTAGTGTCTTTACCGTGATCGATCACAAGGCAAATGCTGCCGGTGTCAATATGGCACTGAGCGAATCAAAGGTCATCATCTTTGGAAACCCTCAAGTTGGAACTCTTTTAATGCAAGAGGATATGAGGATTGCGCTTGATCTTCCTCTTCGCATTTTGGTCTACAAAGATCATGAAGGGCAGGTGAAAGTGGCTTACAGAGATGGAACATGGATAAAAAAACACCACTATTTAAAAGAAGAAAATCTAATAAAGAAGGTTAATCAGGGCATGAAAAAGATTTCAGACAAAGCCCGTTTAAAGGTTGAATCATGAATAGAATGACATCAGAAGAAGCCCTTAGGCTTATCCGTGAGGCTGACTTGAAAGAACTCGGCAAAATGGCATCAGCCAGAAAAAAAGAGCTTCACCCCAAGGGAGTAACGACCTTTGTGGTTGACAGAAATATCAACTACACCAATGTGTGTTGGGTTGACTGTAAGTTTTGCGCCTTCTATCGCCATGCGAAAGAAGATGACGCTTATGTCCTGACGCATGAAGAGATCGATGCAAAGATAGATGAACTTGTCGCCATCGGCGGGACACAGATCCTTTTTCAAGGGGGTGTACACCCCAAACTAAAGATAGAGTTCTATGAAGATCTGGTGGGGCATATTCATGAGAAGTATCCGCAGATCACTATTCATGCCTTCTCTGCGATCGAGTTGGATTATATCGCCAGGATATCGAAGATAAGCATTGTCGAAGTCCTGCAAAGATTGAAAGATAAGGGTCTTTCATCGATTCCGGGTGCGGGTGCAGAGATACTGAGTGACAGGGTGCGTGATATCATCGCACCGAAAAAACATGATTCATCCGTGTGGATCGATGTGCACAGGCAGGCCCACAAACTGGGGATTAAATCCACAGCCACGATGATGTTTGGTACGGTCGAGACGGATGAAGAGATAGTGGAACATTGGAATATGGTACGTAAGCTTCAAGATGAGACGGGCGGGTTCAGAGCCTTTATCATGTGGTCTTTCCAGGGACAGAACACCAAGCTCGCGGAAGAGATCCCGGACATAGAGAAGCCCTCTTCCAACCGATATCTACGTCTTCTTGCCGTATCGCGTCTGTTCCTGGACAATGTGCCGAATATCCAAAGCTCTTGGGTGACGCAGGGGCCCTATATCGGCCAGATGGCACTAAAGTTCGGTGCGAATGACCTGGGCTCGACGATGATGGAAGAAAATGTCGTCCGCAGTGCCGGGGCAGGGTTTAGAATGGCAAAAGAGGAGATGATACAGCTGATTCATGATATCGGCGAAGTCCCGGCCATACGCAATACGGCCTACGAGACACTGGAGAAATTTGCGTGAGAATTTTTTTAGTAACACTTTTATTGATTTGTGAGGTAATGATGGGAAGCGAAATTTTAGAGTTGGATGTAAACGGTACAAAGGTGCCTTTGATTTATGAAAATGACAATAGACTGCCGATCGTCTCTATGCAGGTCGTCTTTCAAAACGGAGGTTCTATCTCCAATATTAAACATGCGGGACTTTCGCGGGCAGTGGCAAAGCTGTACGGAGAAGGAACGAAGAGTCTGGGAAGCAAAGAGTTTTCAAAAAGACTGGACGCCAAGGCAATCCATATTTCGGCAAATACCGGTGGTGAGACCTTTGTCTTTGAACTCTCATGCCTTAAAGAGCATATGCAAGAGGGGATCGATGCCCTGGAGGCATTGATAAACGATCCAAATCTCAGTGAAGAGGCTCTAGAGCAGGTAAAGACGGTTACCTTGGGAGAGATACAGAGAAAAAGCACAGACCTTGATTATGTTGCCGGTAGGACATTAAAGGAGCTGCTGTTTAAAGACACGGTCTTGGCTCTGCCTACGATAGGGACAACAGAAAGCGTAAGCGCGCTCAGGCTAGAAGACATCAAGGCTTTCATGGATGAACATATCGTCAGGGAACGTGCGATCTGTGTGATAGGCGGGGACCTGAGCGAGGCTGAGGCCAAAGCCGGCGCAAAAAAGGTACTTGAGGTACTTGAAAAGGGTGAAAAGAGTGAGCTTCCGTACTTTGCGGTCAATCCAAAGGTACATGAAGAGATCGTACGTAAAAAGACGGAACAGGCTTATGTCTATTTCGGAAGTCCTTTTGATATGAAGACGGGAGACGAGGAGTATTATAAATCGCGTGTTGCGATCTTCATCTTAGGCTCAAGCGGTTTCGGGTCGCGCTTGATGGAAGAGATCCGTGTAAAAAAGGGACTGGCGTATTCGGCTTACGCCCGTGTGCATGTGAACCGTTCAAATGCCTATTTCTCGGGATATCTTCAAACCAAACTTGAGTCTCAAGACGAGGCACAGAAATCTGTCAATGAGGTCATCAGAACCTTCGTAGAGAAAGGAGTGACAGAAGAAGAGCTTGATCAGGCGAAGAAGTTTCTTTTAGGGTCAGAACCGCTTCGTGTCGAGACACTCTCTCAGCGTCTTCACCGTACTTTTATGGATTATTACAAGGGTGCTCCGCTGAATAATTCTCAGCTCGAACTTGAGAAGATTGAAGCCTTGGGTCTGGATGATCTGAATGCTTTCATAGCCAAACATAAAGAGATTCTAAACCTTTCGTATGCGATCGTAACACAATAAAGAAATGAAGTGCGAGATCAACGAAAAGGATCTTCCCAAGTTTTCCAAACTGGGGATAAGAAACTGTATTGAACTCGCCCTCTCACTTCCCTCAAGTTATGAAGACAGAAATCTTTATAATCTTCCCCATATCGGAAACACTCAACTTCTTGACGCTGAGATCAAGGCATTTTCGCAATCCCTGAAGTTTATCAAGTTGAAGCTCTTCTGTCATAACCTTAATCAAGATATAGAAGGCATACTCTTCCAACCCAAACCCTACCACAAACGCCAGTTTTCTGTAGGTGAAAGAGTGCTTCTTTTCGGCAAGCTGGAGTTTAACTTTTCCAATCTTCAGATCATACAGCCCCGCATCGTAAAAGAATCAGGGGGTATAGTCTCCTTGTATAGGACACCTCTGCGTGCTGATGTGATGCGTAGCCTCGTCTTGAAATATATTAGGCCTGATGCTTTGATGCAGGAGGGTCTGCCTCAAGATGTGTCGCAGGCCTTATGCAATCTGCATTTTCCCTCAGGGCTTCCGGCAAAAGAGATAATCCTATTCTATTCCGAGAACCTTCATGCCTTGAAGTTTGCCGAGCTCTACAATCATCTGAAGCGCTTGTCCGCCAAAAAAGAGTACTATCCCGCGCTCAAATCGTTTTTTTCCGAATATGAGAGCTGGATCAAGAGTCTGCCTTTCGAGCTGACAGAGGACCAGCTGCGCGCTATCAAGAAGATACAGGCCGACATGTCCAAGGAGAAAGCCGCAAGGCGGATGGTCGTCGGAGATGTCGGCGCGGGCAAGACGATGGTGATCCTGGCCTCTGCCTATATGGCCAGGGAAGAGGGCTCTATCCTTATGGCACCTACGACGGTTTTGGCAAAGCAGCTTTTTGAAGAAGCAGTGAAGTTCCTGCCCAAAGAGATGAAAATCGCCTTAGTGACCAATAGGAGTAAGAAAGAGGATCTGAGCCTGTATAACTTTATTATCGGAACGCATGCCCTTCTTTACAGGGAACTGAAAAAGGTGGCTCTTGTGATGATAGACGAACAGCATCGCTTTGGAACGGCCCAGCGAAACAGGCTGGCCAGAATGATGGAAAACAAGCAAAAGCGTTCACATAGTGATGTTTCTTCAGAAAACAAGCAAAAGCGGCCGCAAAGCGATGTGTCGTCGGAAGATACAAATGCAAGGCCTCATTTCCTGCAGTTCTCGGCTACACCCATACCCAGGACACAGGCGATGATAAACTCTGCACTCTTGGACGTGTCGCTTATCATGCAGACACCCTTTAAAAAAGACATAGACACCTCCGTCATCCATAAGAAGGATTTTCCTGCCCTGCTCGAGCATATTAAAGCGGAGATAGCACTCGGACACCAGATCTTGATCGTTTATCCGCTTGTTGAACAGAGTGAGGCTATTGCGTATCAAAGTATAGAGGAGGCAAGGGGGTTTTGGCAGAGCCGGTTTGAAAATGTCTATGTCACACACGGAAAAGACAGGGAAAAAGAACAGGTTCTGTATGATTTTAGAGAAAAAGGGGATATTCTCCTGGCGACAACGGTAGTGGAGGTGGGTATATCGCTTCCGGAGCTGACGACCGTTGTGATCGTCGGGGCTGAAAGGCTTGGGCTTTCGACCCTTCACCAGCTTCGAGGAAGGGTGAGCCGTACAGGACTCAAAGGCTATTGTTTCCTTTACTCAAACAGAGCAGAGTCCAAACGTCTTGCATCTTTTTGCACAACGATGAGCGGGTTTGATATCGCAAAACTGGATCTCGAGTACAGAAAAAGCGGGGATCTGCTGAACGGTTCAGAGCAGAGCGGAGTGAGTTTTAAATATGCGGATATGGCTGCCGACGAGGCGCTTATCTCTGAGGTACAGAAGTATATGAAAGAACAGGGCTAGAAGGCTTGTCCAATGCTTTTAAAGGGCATTGGATAGGAATCAATAAAGCCCGAAACGTCCGTCATTACGTTTGTAAAGTACGCGTGTTTTACCATCGATATCGTTAAATATCTCAAACTGCTTTTCAGACTCCTTGAGGTTCTCCAAGATATCCTGTACCTCTTGTGGTTTGTAAAGTTCAAGCTCATGCGGAACGATCTCGTCTTCCATGGACTCTTTCTCATCATTCATATTGATATCTCTAGAGGCCGATTTTGCTTCGTTGATACCTTCTTTTTTATGATCGCGGATCCTGTCATGGTGGCGACTGAGCGCTTTTTGCGCACGGGAGGCCGCAACGTCTATGGCCGCGTAGAGGTCATCATCACTCTGTTTGATGACTATGGTGTTTTTGTTCGGAAGGTTGATGGTGAACTCGATACTGACGTTTTTACCCCTGTTCCCCTTCTTCTCTTCGCCCGAGGCAATGGCGCGAACAGAGATAATATCCAGGTTGTATTTGCTCAATGAATCGATTGACGCCTCGATCTGCTGTTTAATGGTGTCAGTCAACTCGACCTGACGCCCAACCATACTTATATTCATAAGATAATCCTTTACGACTAAAGTTATTAGATTATAACGAGAGAATTCTTAATTTACTCAAATAGGCTTACTTGGATATAAAAAGAGGTGAAGAGGGAGAGTTTTGAGCCTTAGTCAAGGCTCAAGGTTTTTGTATGGTTCTGCGGTGGTAGCTGATGGTCTCATCCATACCGATGTTCAGGCTCGTGACGTAGACATCAATCAGTACACTTCCTTCTGACTGCGTAGTCGTAACAGCATTGATATAGGAGTTGGTAGCACAGGTTCCGCCCAGTGCGTTCAGACCGATATACCGTATAGTCGTGTTGATGTTGAAATAGGGGGCGGCGGCAGGGAATTGTGAGGTGATGGTCTGAATGCATGAACCGCCTGTCCTGTCGTGCCCCGAAATGGCCAAAAGTGCGAACTCCGTGGCGCTTTTGGCCAGGAGTTGAGCCTGCTCTTTAAAGTAGAGGTGTTCGGTGCGTTTATTGGCAACGGATGAGATGTTCATCATGGTTGCCATCAGGCCGGCGATGATGACTAAAAAAGCGATCGCCATGATCAGGGCCATACCGGGTCTCATCTTCGTATGGTTTAAAATATTGCTGTCTCTTTGCATACCGCGTAGACTCCTCCCCCTAATGTATTTTCTTCATTGACACAGATCTGCAGTTTTACCGTATCTCCGATCCCTTGAAATTTGAAGGTATCGACGTTTGATAACAGGAGCACGGGCGTTCCGTTTGCCGAGAATGTCTCACCCGTCCAAGGCTGATAGTCATAATAGAGTACAAGGTCGTCAATATTCCCGTCCGTATCAAAGTCCATGAGTCTGACGGCATAGGCCGTCCAGGCAAGCTTGTAGTTTTCGTAGATATTAGTATTTAAAAAAGTCGATATTGTCATATCGAAAAGTCGTGTTACAGGGGCGCCGCTTCCTATTCGATGTGCAGCTGTAGTACTTTGGAAGTTTTGTGCATTATTCCATCCATAATCTGTCGTCACATCGCTGTTAGCCCCGGTAAAGAAGATGGCGCTGTCATTAATATCGGTTCCTGCGACACTGAGGGCCTGAATAATCGTGTTCGCCACACCCGTATCCGTTGCCGGACTTTCCAAATAGTTCAAGGCGGCGATTGCTCCTGCATCGTTTACGTCAATGAAGCCGCTCCAGGATGGAGCATTAAAGGTTCCGTTATTGATACCCAGCCAGCCGTCGATATCATAGCCGACCCACTCCAGCACGGTGGGCGTACCTAGAGAGGAGCTGAGCGCAACAGCCGCACCGCCGACGCCTGTTCGGGTGATGATGGAGTCCTTGATACGGTATTGGAGGCGGTTGGAGAGCTGGTTCAGGGTAAGTTCAGTGTCGACCTGAAGTCTGTTGTTGATGGAGCTTGAAGCCGCAGACTGATAAGAGGTCGCGAGCAGGTTGCTTCCGAACTTTGCGAGAATACCCATGACGACGATGACAAAGACAAGCTCGATAAAGGTAAAGCCCTTACGCATCAGTATCTCCTCTTGAAAAATTCAGCTTCGCCGATGTTGGAAGCAAATGAGGTCATCTGAATGATAGGGACCCAATTTCCGGCCGTATCGAGTTCATCGGTCGAGACGCGGACCATTTTTATGTTGCTAGTACCTGCTGATGCATTCGTATCGAAGTCGAAGAGTATATTTGTATTGCCTGTAGTGTTATAATCCGCAGCGTCGGTGACGTAGGAGACAGCCGTCGTCAGCCTGTACTGTTTTTTATATCCCAGGTCAGCTCCGGCAGCGCCGACAGTTACCTGTTCCCCGTCAAAAGCACCAATATTACTGTTAGCCGCCCCGCCGATAGCACTGGCGGCTCGGGGATTGCTACTGGGTGTCATCCGGCGGCGAAGCTCGTCTGGGAAGTGGCCTTCGCGGAAGTCTGATGCACCTATCCTTGAGAGATCTGTGTCTCCGCCCGTATTCAAGACCTGGGAGCTTGACATCACTCCTAAAGGAGGACTGTTCTGGTCCCAAGGATAGGTCAAGACCTGAGCGACCTTGGTTGTTGTCAGCATAATACCCTCTTCTTTCAGGGTCTGCTCCTGTGAGGTGGCATCGGTAAGCAGTACGGTGGGAAGAGCAAGTATGGAGATGCTTACGACAACAATGGCAAAGATAAGCTCGATCATGGTAAAGGCCGGGCGAGACAGCGACCTCTTTTTACTGTTTATTACCATTCTATACGCCTGTTCGTCGTGGAAGAGGCATTGGAGTCAGCCTGCATACCGCTTCTGTCCTGACCGACCCATGTTCCTGTTTGAAAAAACTCAAGCTCAAAACTGTTTAGTATGGCTGTGTTGTCATATCTGTCGTAGACCAGCCAAGGATTTGGTATATAGTTGATGGTTGCTTTATACGGATAGCCTTTTGTACCGTTATAGGTAAAATCGGAAGTCGTTGTACTGGTTGTATTTCTGTTGATACCCAGGTTAGTCATATTTGCCGACTGCGCGGGGTTTTGTGTTGACATAGGTTTTGCAAGAGGGAGCTCACCTTCCGTCTGAGTATGAATAGTGTTTTGATACCAACGGACATCATCCACACCAAGAAGTTGATTCGGGGAGACAAGCTGTAAGCGAGGAATATTGCAATTAATGCAGTAGACTTCATAATAGGTTCTTAGGGTAGCTGAATCCCCCTGTACTCTGTAGCGCGGTGTATGCGCTCTACCATAGAATATATTCATGGTAGGGGTCGGGTTTATATAAGTTCCTTTAGGTGAATAAAAGAGGTTTTGATCGGCAATCGCATCACATTTGCCATTTTCACAGCTTGTTTGAAAAGAATTAAAGCTTGCCTGCATAGGATTATGGGGTGTAGTGACGTTTCTGTCTATATTCAGATAAAGGTTTAAGAATGTAGCACCATTTTGTGACTTGGAAAACTCGGTACTGGTTAGATTGACATCAGGAAAGGCTCCCATGGTTTCGGTCCTCCCCATTGGAAGAGGAAAAGTTCCTGCCGCTAATGAAGCATTCAGCTCTCTCCATCGAATAGGGTTGCCCTCAGCCAAGGTACCGTTTATATCGGTCCATGTTACACCATTTTGATCTTCTCCGGTAAGTGTATAGTCAAGATCAAGCTTTAGGTTTTCACTATAACATCCCGTGACAAAGTTAGTCATTGCACTTGCGTCTTTTCCTTGGGCGTTAATTAATCCCTGAAAGTTAAGAGACATATTTGTGATATTAGTATCAGATGCATTAGCATCAAGCTGATTACTGTACATATAGCCTGAAGCCAGTGCCGGCGATACGACAGTAATTCCACTGGTATCGAACTGGTATGGATAAGAGCGGAGGACCAGATCCTGATGTTCCGCGTCCATCTTACTGCTCACGTTACATCCTATAGTGCCTGTTACGGGTACATCTGCATTTGCATTAATACAGTCTTGACCGAAGTTGCCCGGATTATCGACAAAGGTCCATTTTGTATCTAAAATATGGTATATATATTCACCGACATTTTTGATGACCGTATCATAGTGTCCTGCTTTTCCGTCCCAGAATCTTGAAATTTGGAAACTGTCATTAGTGTCATTACAATTTGGATTGGATACGAATGTACTGAGTATAACAGATGTGTGGTTTCTGTCTTCGTCATAGGTCCAAATACCGTTTGATGGTATTTGAAGAGCAGGAAACTCCTGGACATAGCCTTTTGCAGGATCTTCATTTCCAAAGTTGGTAGCTGTTAGGTCGAGCTGATATTTATACCCGCCGACAACCCTTCTCTCTGTCGTCCCATTGTTATCTCCGATGTAGGTTCCTGTTCCAGCCGTATTCTCGGCGTTATCAAGAATACTTATCTTAAAGTTTTCGGGACGGATGGAAAAGTTGTCACGCGAACATAAGGGTTTACCGTAATATGTTTTCATACAGGTGTAACATTCCGGTATAACAGTACCATTAGTACACGGTATTGTACAGTTTCCGTCACCAGGATATGCTGTCGGGTATAAGGCTTCGAAATAGCCCTCATCGGCACCCGGAATAGTTGATCCTGAAAGGTGGTTAATCAGGTTTCCAGACCTGTCTTCAAGATACCAGATCCTAAAACCGGAATTTTGATTGGCTCTGTCATAACTGATATCCGGCATTAAAGCTTCTGAAGTATTGTTAAAGCGTACAAAGGTCGGTGCACTAATATTTGAATCGGGGTTATTACATGACACATTGGTATCTGTACCATAGATACCGACATTAAAGACTTCCACTTCAACATCTGTATTAAAGTTTTGTGCTGTTTTGAAGCCGACTCCACCGTAACCTACTGCTTTGGCATTAAACTTACGTTTTGTTACTTGAGTTTTTAAATTATAGGTGTTTATATTTGCTGCGTCACCATCAATAACATTGAAGATACCCCATTCTGGTCTATAAGCCGTATAGCCTGTACAACGGTCATCTGATGTTAAGTTAGCATGAATCGGAACAGGTCCACTACCAAAGTCTGATGTATAGTCAAGTGAGACGTTTAAACGCGTGTCAAAAGTCTTTTGACTGCTATTGAGATCGTGATTAAAACGCAGATAATGTGTTTCAAGAGGGTGTATCGTTCCACCTGTCGCACCGGCATTGCTCCCTATACTCATTCTAAAGTTATTGATGGAGGTTACATTTAATTCCGGTGGTACCATGGCTGTATATAAGTTGATGGAGTTTCCTGCATAAGCAGCGCTACCAGGCTCATAAGTCAGATATGCCGGATCGCTGTTGACGGTGACGATGGTGTTATCCAAATCAAAATCTCCTTCAATGCTGCGTATTGTAAGGTGAGTCGTTAAAGGAATTCCAAGGTTTTGAAAGGTGGTATTCACATCCGAGTTTTCTGATGGGAATACGAAGCCATCAAAATCATAAGTATAGTCATAACAGACGGATGGCTGGTACAGTTCGGTCGAGAAAACCATCATACTTGGAGTAATGTAGTCTCCACCTGAACTCCAGCGTATATACATCGTATCAATAGCCGGGTTCGTATCTCTGTATCCAGTGACTAAGGTAGAGACGTCAAAGGCATCAACATCTACCCCTGTGTTATTAATGGAAAACACATTGGTATCATCCGGGTCTATATCTCGATCGATTCCTGTCAATTTGGCATCAAAGACATTATTAGAATCGAAGCTCCCGTCATTAGGCATAGGATCATAGCTCACACCATCACCACTCATAGATATAGAATCAGGTGAATAGAGGGCTTCACCCTCTCCCGAAAAGATACCTATCTGTGCCCTGACTGTTCCGGAAATAGGCAGTTTAAACCCTGTGATGGGAATAGCAGTACTTGGGTTTGCCACAATATCGAAACCGTTATAAACTGAGATGTTTCTAGGTGTCCCGTTGAAGTCTTGCAGGTAGATGATGACTAAAGACCATCCTCCAAAAAGACCTGGTGAACCTTCTCTACCCTCATTTGTTGTGAGGTTTGCAACGGTGAAAGTTTGCTTGCCTGAGGCAAGGTTCCAAGATTGTAATATATCTGTTACGTCAGCATAAGCCGCATAAGTTTCTCCGCCACTACTGGCGTATCGATGCAGGGTTGATGCTTTTACAGGAGCATAGCTGCCTGTACCGACTTTAAGAGAAATTTTATTGGCATCAGTGGCTGATATATCAACTGTGCCATATCCAGAACCATCTCCTGTTTCTATATATTGATAGGTTGTTGCACTGTCTATTTGTGCAAAATGCTGGACATAGTCTGTGTCTGAATTAATACGGCCCTGCCAAAATAGACCGGCCCAGGCTATCCCCTTTCCTCCGCTCTGCTCATATGAAGGAGGTAGAGTGATATAAGATGAACTTGAGTTCCATGTGCTGCTGTCCCCATCAACATCTATATAACGATTAACACGATTGTTACTGGTGAGACTTGCATCATTCAAGCAGGCTCCCGTAGGGTTATATCCACTGGTGGCACTGGTTAAGCATGTGACCGTGTTTCCGGCTATGGCATAGTCACCTCTGACATTTCTGGTTGCAGCCGGGTTGATAAGTTGAAAGGGTGATGTACTACCTGTTGAATAGTCTGTTACAACGGCAACGAGGATTGTTACAGTCGCCGTAGATTGATTCCCAGATGCATCTTCTATGGTATATGTAAATATTTCTGTACCTTCAAATCCAACATTGGGTGTATATGTAAATTCACCTGTGCTAAAGTCACTTGATGTAATAGAACCATTAGCTATAGATGCTGTGTTGTCCAAAGATACAATAAAAAGTCCTGTTCCACTATCATTTGTCAACAGATTCTCGGTTAAAGGGGTGTTAGTAGATGTGTCAAATGAATCGTCTGCTGCCTTAGCTGGCCCAGGAGTATAGTCAATGACTATATTGTCTATTTGTAAATGTTCTCCCGTTGAGGAAACGTCCATACCAAGTCTTAAAACCAAATTCCCATTGGCGTCAACATCTCCAGAAATTGAGTATGAATTATAAACAGGACTGCTGCTTCCATCTACGCCAGGAAACTCAGCTCTATCAATTTTCACGACATTATTAATTGATGCATAAACAAAATCTACATTGGATGAACTGCTGTTTTCCCATCCTCCTGTTGCCCAAGCATCATATGTTATAGTGACAGTTGAGTTCGCTTCTGCTCCTAATATGTAGGTCTTTTCAAAATAGCGTGGAGTGTTACGAGCTGATGCTTGAAAGTCTAGAACATCCGAACCTTGTGTTTGAATACTCAAGCTTCCCTCACTGGTTGTCCAGCCATTAAGACCGGATTCAAAATCCTCAGTAAATGTTGCAGCATTAAGAGAGATAAAAAATGTAAATAAAAATAATAGGGCTAATTTACGCATGAAATATCCTTTTTACTGCACACAAAATTAGGGCTCATAACGATGTGTGTGAAATGTGTTGTCTAATTATAAACACAAAGATACTTCAATCAATGTTAAAAAAAGGGTCTAGATATTAGGTTTTTTTATTTATAGGGTTCTGTTTTCTGTCTGTTTACCGCGGGTTTACCCTGGGTTTACGAAAGTCCCTTGGCGCGCTCGTTTGCTTCTGCTACTGCCTGGATACATCCCTCTCTTACACCCGCTTTTTCTAAGGCGCAATATCCGGCAGCTGTCGTTCCGCCCGGACTCATCACTGCATCTTTTAAAAGTGCAGGATGCTGCTCTTGAATCAATGTTCCAAAGCCGTCAAAAAGGCCTCTCATGATAGCCATGGCATCAGGGCGTTTAAGTCCCTGGTTCACGGCACCGTCGGTAAGTGCCTCGGCGATAAGGGCAAGGTAGGCGGGTCCGCTTCCGGCTAAGGCCGTAGCGACATCTATCTCTTTCTCACTGTTTAACCAGTGGGCTTTCCCTATAGCATTGAAAAGAGTTAAGGCTTCGGCTTGAAGCGCGATGTCTCCTGTCAGCGTCGTCATCGACTTTTGCAGGGATGCCGCCATATTTGGCATGGCTCTGACATAGGCTTTGGCTTTAACCGAATTTTGCAAGCTTTCGAGCTTTGTACCCGCCAAGATGGAGAAAAAAGCTTCCGCTTCTCCTTTGAGCTGGGCAGAAACCTCTTCAAGGTTTTGGGGCTTGACGGCAAAGATGACCGTTCTGCCTGTAATATCAAACTCTTTCAATGGATGTTTGTTTATTTTTCTACCCAAGGCTTCTTCGAAGGCATCCAGGTTTTTTGGTGTGCGACCCACAACTTCGAGGGTATAGTCATCTTTCAGACCCATCGCAATGGCCAGGGCCATATTCCCGTTTCCGATAAAGGTCAATACCTTGGACATTATTTCTCTTCTTTGTTCATAAAGGCAGAGATGGGTTCCGCCATGCCCTGGGTCTGAGCGGCTTTTCCGTCGAGAATAGTCTGGGCCATAGTGTTGTTGTCTGTATTGAAGATCAGCGGAGCGACAAAGTTGACGGTAGAGTCTTCAATAGGGCTTTGGATGACGACGACATTGAAAATCAGGATATTTGAATCTTCATTGATATCCAAAAGTGTCAGGATTGACTCCGGGATATCTATCTCATAGGGTTTTAACACAAAAGGGTTGATTAATGTAAAAGAGGGTTTTCCATCATCTGAAACGTTTTCAAGCTGCATAAAGATATCATCGATTTTTGTCAGTTTCATCTGGGTGACGGATTCGAATCCTAAAAGTGGTAGTTTTAACTCAAATTGCATTGTGTACCTTGGAGTGCTGTATAGTATGTTGGATATTGTAGCAGTACAAATATAAAAAGGCAATAATTATATTATATTTTAAACTCTTACTAACACGGACTTGGATAGAATCTTTTCTTTTACAAAAATTTAGGATATATAGATGAAGTTTAAATTTTTTATATCGGCATTTGCGCTGGGTCTGTTTTTTGCAGGGTGCGGCAAAGATGTCTCTGAATACAACAAGCCCGCCGCATATTGGTATGAGAAAATGATCGATGCCGTGGCTAACGGCTCTTTGGAAAAGGCAGACGGGTACTTCTCCTCTTTGCAGAGTGAGCACATCGGTTCTCCTTTGCTCTCGGAAGCGACAATGATCATGGCGCAGGCCCATATGAAAGTGGGCGAGTATATGCTGGCCGAACACTTTCTTGATGAGTATATTCGCCGTTTTGCGGACGCTCAAGAGAGAGAGTTCGCTGCTTATCTGAAAATGCGTGCGAAGTTTATGGCCTTGCCGAATCCGCGTCGTGATCAGACGTTGATTCATGATGCACTCGCAGAGGGCGAAGCCTTTAAACAGACCTATCCGCGCTCTTATTATCTGCCTGCGGTTGATACGATGCTGGTTAAGCTCTATCTGGCACGCGCAAACCTAAACAAGACGATTTCCGGTTTGTATAAACGTCTTGATAAGCCTCTCGCCGAGAAGTTTTATACGCAGAAGCAACCCGAAGAGTGGATAGAATGGGAAAAGGTTGAACCGGCCGACAGCCCCTGGTACCGGGAGATGTTTGAAGGTGACGGCACAGGAAGCTGGTATGCGTTTTTATTGCCGGATACCACCAGCGTTATCGCGCAAGATTCCGAGGGAAATGCAAAACAGAATTAGGATAAAAAGGTGTTGGAGACGGATGGGTCTCTTAAACCTGAATGATCTTTTAAAACGTAGAATCTTAAGAAACAGGAAAAATTATGCAACTTAGTCATTACAGCTCTTTCCCAGCAGATATTCCAATCATTGCTGAAGACGAACTTTTTTTATACCCCTTTATGATCTCACCGCTTTTTTTAAGCGATGATCAAAACATTAAAGCAGCCGCTTTGGCGATAGAGAACAACTCTCTTGTCCTGGTCTGTCCGACAAAAACCGAGGAAGAGGGGTCAAGGGAGTTTGAGGGGATTTATTCCGGGGGTGTCATCGGTTCGATCATGCGTAAGGTCTCTCTGCCTGACGGCCGCATCAAGGTGCTTTTTCAAGGCTTGGCGAGAGGGAAGATCGTTCAAGAGGTCGGAAGTGACCCTATGGTGGCCACTGTGGATATTATTGAGAGCAGCGTCGAAAACGAATTGAAGATGGATGCGGTCCTGGAGATCGTACGCGAAAAGGTACGTACGCTTTCTCAGGTCAGCAACTATTTCCCGCCTGATCTCTTGCGTACTATCGAAGAGAACCATGAATATGAACGCATCGCCGATTTGGTCTGTTCATCAATCAAATTGAAAAAAGAGCTCTCTTATGAACTTTTTATTGAAGAGGACCTTGAGAAGCGCTATTTAAAACTTATTGATGCCCTAACGGAAGAGATAGAAGCGAACAAGCTTCAAAAAGAGATCCGTTCAAAAGTGCATAACCGGATAGAAAAGGTCAACAAGGAGTACTTCCTTAAAGAACAGTTGAAGCAGATCCAGCGTGAGCTTGGCTCGGACACTCAACGCGAAGAAGAGATACAAGAGTATAGAGATAAGCTTGAGAAGAAGAAAAAGTCTATGGGAGAGGATGCTTACAAAGAAGTGCATAAGCAGTTGGAACGTTTCGCGCGTATGCACCCTGAATCTTCTGATGCGGGAATGATTCAGACCTACCTGGAGTGGGTGCTTGAGATTCCTTACGGAGACCTCGCCAAGAAGTCCTTGAAGATAGAGGAGGTTGAAAAACAGCTTGACAAAGACCACTTCTCGCTTGAAAAGCCTAAAGAACGTATTGTCGAGTATTTCTCGGTAAAAGAGCTGCTCGAACTGCGCGGGATGAATGATAAAGAGGGACGCGGAGCCATCTTGTGTTTCGCCGGTCCTCCAGGCGTGGGTAAGACCTCTTTGGCCAACTCCATTGCGGTGGCCTTGAAACGTCCTCTGGTACGCATCGCCTTGGGCGGTCTGGAAGACGTAAACGAACTTCGCGGTCACCGCCGTACCTATGTCGGAGCCATGCCGGGACGTATTGTACAGGGCATAATCGATGCTAAAAAGATGAACCCCATTATTGTTCTCGATGAGATCGACAAGGTCG
>CAXGZT010000040.1:0-15632 GCA_964014335.1 uncultured Campylobacterales bacterium
CCCGCCGCATTTCCCGGTGGGTTTTTAAAACAGCTTCCGGCACTCGGGGTGGAGGGCTGATTGTCGCGCATTTTTTTAAACATCTCCAGCTGTTTTTGGTTGAAGCCTTTATGTATCTCGAAACGCGCTTCGAAGACGAGGCCTTCAAACCTTGTCCAACGGTAACCGTGGGGGATGTCTTTTTTTGCAATCTCGCCCTTTTCGGTGATGATAGAGTGCAGGTGGTTGAATATCTCCCACTCTTTCAGGCCTGCATTCATCTTGACCATCCCCCCGATTGAACCGGGAAGCTTCGGAAGGAGTTCAAAATGGGCGATATCGTGTTTTTTGCAAAATGTGAGCAGACGTCCTCCCGGAGTAGAACCGCCGACGCAGAGTAGACCGTTCTCGATCTTGATATAATCAAAATTTTTGCCCAGAACCATCAAAGGGGGATGGTCCTTCCCTATAAGTACGTTATTGCAATGTCCCAGGATATAACGCTCTCTCGGGTAGTCGAAGTCATCTATCACAAAAACATCGGCTACCGGACCGATCTTTATGGAAGAGTGTTTGGAGAAGTCGATTGTTTTGGTAGACATCAACTGACAAACTCGGGGATCATATTGATGACCCTGATAGTGAACTCTGTCATCATATTAAGCATCCACGGCATTGTCACGATGATAATAACAACAACACCGATGATCTTCGGAATAAAACTCAGCGTCATCTCATTGATCTGGGTGGTCGCTTGAAAAATACTTACGGCCAGCCCCAAAAACATCCCGACCAAAAGACCGGGAAGGGAGAGGTAGAGGGCAATCTTGAAGGTTTCAACGCCAAGGGCAACGAGTTGGGAATCCATTTTTGCCTTATCCCTTCCTTAGTTCTGTGTATTCTCTGGGAATTGTATACTCTTCAGCCTTTATAAGCTCAGAATAATATCCGTATTTATATCCGAGTTCATAGAGCTTGTCGATTGCTCTGTATTGGAGTTGGGAGAGAGTAATTGAGTCGTCATTGGCATAGAGTTCCAAGTATCTGTCGAGAGTCTGCCCTTCGATACGTACCAGATCCTGTTCGACAAGAAGTCTACATAACTCCTCTTTTCTCTCTCTTGCGACTTCGACAGCCTTCGTCAGGGTCTCTTCATAGGTTAGAGCCTTTGTCAGCGGTATGGAACGGCGTATAGCCATGCCCCCTAAAGGCAGAGGAAGCGTTTTATCCCCGCAGAGCTCCTGCCAAACATCCCATAACTCTTTTTCAACCTCAAGCTCATCACTGTAGGTAAGGATACTCTCATGGATAAGGACACCTGCATGAACCTCTCCCGAACGCACGGCTTCCTCGATTTCCAAAAAGTTCATATAGGTGATACGGGCATCAGGATAAGCAATACGGAAAAGGAGGGCATTGGTCGTATATTTCCCGCTTAGCGCGACTTTGAAATTACGTTTTAGCCTCTCTCCCTTGCGTTTGATGAGCTTTGGCCCATACCCCTCTCCAAAACTGACGGCTGTGCGCAGCAGGGCATAATCCTCCTTGATCAGAGGATAAAGCGCAAAGCTTATCGCAGATATATCATAGGTGCCGGCCAGGGCTTCCACGTTAAGGGTCTCAATGTCCAGGGCGACGTTGTCAAACTCTACATCATTTTGAGTAACCCAGCCGAATTTAATCGCATAATACATAAAAATATCATCAGCATCCGGAGAATGAGCAATCTTCATTTTGGTCAAAATTTATCCTAAGGCGTAATTGATCTATTATAAACAGCAGAGAACAGAAAAAATCATATAAATTATAAAATTTGTTCCATAAAATAGCATTTATCAATTAGATTTTAACCTAAGAACGCTAAAATTACGCATTATTTTATCTATTAGAATAAAATATTGCATAATGCAATATGAAGTGATAAATATATCAATTTGTCATATAATTTTTTCTATATTTAATGACATAAAAGGAACATCTAATGGATGCAAATAAACAAAAATCACTGGACCTGGCACTTAAGCAGATCGATAAAGCCTTTGGAAAGGGCGCACTTATGCGTCTTGGAGACAAAGAGGTTGAAAAGGTTGAAGCGATTAGTACGGGTTCGATTGGGCTTGACCTTGCACTGGGGATTGGTGGTGTTCCTAAGGGTCGTGTGATCGAGATTTACGGACCGGAGTCTTCGGGTAAGACGACGCTGACGCTTCAGATCACGGCAGAGTGTCAAAAACAGGGCGGGGTATGTGCCTTTATCGATGCGGAACATGCGCTCGATGTCGGTTATGCGAAGAATCTCGGTGTTGATATTGAGAACCTTTTGGTCTCTCAACCCGATTACGGAGAACAGGCGCTTGATATCGTTGAGACGATAGCACGTTCGGGCGCGGTAGACCTTATCGTTGTCGACTCCGTCGCTGCATTGACGCCTAAGGTCGAGCTTGAAGGCGAGATGACGGACCAGCAGGTCGGTGTTCAAGCCCGTCTGATGTCGAAGGCGCTTCGCAAGCTTACGGGTGTTCTACACAAGATGAACACGACGGTTATCTTCATCAACCAGATCCGTATGAAGATCGGTATGATGGGCTACGGCTCACCGGAAACGACGACGGGCGGAAATGCTCTGAAGTTTTACTCTTCGGTACGTATCGATATCCGCCGTATAGCAACGCTTAAGCAGGCGGAAAGCCCGATCGGTAACCGTACCAAGGCGAAGATCGTCAAGAACAAGGTCGCCCCTCCGTTTAAACAGGCGGAGTTTGACATTATGTTCGGAGAGGGTATCTCAAAATACGGTGAACTTGTAGATTACGGTGTCAAACTCGATATCATCGATAAAAGCGGGGCCTGGTTCTCGTACGAAGACAAGAAATTAGGTCAAGGACGAGAAAAAGTCAAAGAGGCCTTCAAGGAAGATCCTGCTCTGGCAGCAGAGATAGAGAACAAGATCAAAGAGGCTATGGGGATAAGTAATCTTATCGATATGGAACCAACAGAAATAAAAGAAATAAGTGAGGTAGATGAATGATTTTTATAGATAATGTAAACGCAATTGAAGTAATGGACTCCCGCGGGAATCCAACGGTAAAAGCTTATGTAACATTGAGCGACGGAACACAGGCGGAAGCGATCGTACCATCAGGTGCAAGTACGGGTAAACGTGAAGCACTTGAACTGCGCGACGGCGGAGAACGCTATATGGGCAAGGGTGTTCTTAAAGCGGTTGAGAACGTGAACTCTCAAATCGCTGATGCACTTATCGGACTCAGCCCGTTCAACCAGGCGGTTGTTGATGCTACGATGAAAGAGGTCGACGGAACTGAAAACTATGGAAACCTTGGCGCAAATGCGGTTCTGGGTGTCTCTATGGCGGTTGCTCGTGCGGCAGCTCAAAGCCTTAATGTTCCTCTTTACCGTTATCTCGGTGGTGCAAACGCTATGGTTGTTCCGACTCCAATGCTTAACATTATCAACGGCGGTTCACATGCAGACAACTCTGTGGACTTCCAGGAATATATGATCATGCCGGTCGGTTTTGAAGACTTTTCCGAGTCTCTGCGCGCTTCTGCGGAGGTCTATCACAATCTTAAGAGTATTCTAAAAGCAAAAAAGCACAACACTGCTCTTGGAGACGAGGGCGGATTTGCTCCGGACCTTAGCTCAAATGAAGAGCCTATCCAGGTTATTATGGAAGCGATCGAAAAAGCAGGATACAAGGCCGGTGAAGAGATGGCAATCGCTCTCGATGTCGCGGCTTCCGAGCTCGTCGTTGATGGGGGTTACCGTCTTGAGTCTGAAAACAGAACGGTTACTGCTGTAGAATTGACTCAATATTATGTCGATCTTTGCGCCAAGTATCCGATCGTATCTATAGAAGACGGTCTCAGCGAAGACGATTGGAAGGGCTGGAAAGGTCTTACAGAAGCACTTGCCGACAAGGTTCAACTTGTTGGGGACGACCTTTTCGTAACGAATGTAAACATTCTTAACGAAGGTATCCAAAAAGGTATTGCAAACTCCATCCTGATCAAACCAAACCAGATCGGTTCGGTTTCCGAGACGATGCAGACGGTACGCCTTGCACAAAGAAACGGCTATAAATGCGTAATGTCTCACCGTTCAGGCGAAAGCGAAGACGCATTTATCGCCGACTTTGCAGTAGCCCTTAACTGCGGAGAGATCAAGACAGGTTCGACTGCACGCGGTGAAAGAACGGCTAAGTATAATCGTCTTCTTGAGATAGAAAACGAAGTGGTTTACGGCGAATACCTTGGAGCATCCCTTTTTAACTAATCTTTTGGGGATTGATAGCTAAAGAGAGAGTGAAAATGGCAGAGAGAACAAAGAAGGGTTCGATACCGATCGCCGCTTCCGCGTTATACCTTGGCATTGCACTTCCGCGCTTCTGCATAGGAGAACTTCTTGTCTGATTTACTGGATGAAATCCAAGCAGAACAATCCCTTCCTGGCCGTTATTTTGGACTGAGCTGGCAAAAACTTGGATTTTTGGCACTTGTCGTCGTTTTTTCCGGCATCTATATCGGCATCATTCTTTTTGGGGAGAACTCTTTACAGGTCCTGCTAAATCTGGAAGAGTATGAAAACTTTTTGAAAGAAGAAGTGTCGCAGCTTAAAAAAGAGAATGCCGGTTTGCAAAAAGAACTTTTTGAACTTAATGAACTTGACCCCGACATAAATTAAAGTATAATGCTATAAATTGATTTGACAGGTGACTCATGCGTTTACTCTTTTTACTCTTTTTGACACTTTTATCTTTATCTGCACGAGACAATCCATTCTTTCCTACTGACCCGAATGAGAAGCAGATGCCGACCACAAACAAGGTCGAGAACCTAAAACCCTACACTGCACAGCAGATAGCACTGCCTAATTCGGCAAGAGCGATCAAAGGAATTGTCATCCGTTATCAGAACCTGGACGGTTCGATCTCAAGCGAAGAGCTGGAACTTGACAATAAGATAGATTGGCACGAGCCCTTCATTATCTTACAAAAACAGCCCGAAAAAAAGGCGGAAAGCAAAAAAGTATCCAAGATGATAAACGCAGGTTTTATTAAGTTTAGACCAAGAGGAAATTCTTTAAAAGTCATTACAAAAGACAATATGCTTCGCAATTTTATGTTGAGTTCTCCGCACCGTATAGTCATGGACTTTAGTCGTGACACGAGTTTCAGACGTAAAAGCTTTTCCGTCAACCAGCCGCCTTATAAAAATATACGGATGGGAAATCATGATAAGTATTATCGGGTGGTCGTAGAACTTGACGGGCAATACAGGTACAAACTTCAGATGAACGAGAAAGATTTTACCATTGTTTGCTACTAACATCGTTCTGATCGGTTTTATGGGCTCCGGCAAAAGTTCTGTCGGTCGGCTTCTTGCCAAAGAGAATAAGAGCTATTTTCTGGATACGGATGCGATGATTGAGAGCAGCGAAGGAAAGAGCGTTCAGGCTATATTTGATGAGCATGGGGAAAGTTATTTTAGGGAACTGGAAGAGCAGACAGTTTCATGGCTCAGGTCCAATGTAAAAGACGCCGTAATATCGACAGGCGGCGGCATGCTGGTATATTGCGAGGAACTTAAAGAAGTGGGCAGGGTCGTCTATCTGAGGGTCCCTTTTCAGACTATACTGTCGCGTATGAGCCCGCAAGAATTAGAGAAAAGACCACTTTTTGACGATATTAAAAAAGCCGAAGCGATGTATGATGAACGCAATAAGGTTTATGAGCAGAGAGCAGACATTATCATAGAAGCGGACTCGGAGATCGATAAGGTGCTTTCTAGAGTCCGCGACGCATTAATCTAAGCAATACTCCCGGCGGATGGATAATCATCTTAATAGCCATCATTACAAAAATAACTTCAAACAGACTGGCCAGAATAAAGGCATAATAATGGAACTTGTCAATACTGTTTTGATGATAAGCGAGCGTCGCGATGGCAATTAAAAGCGTCAAGGGCATGGAGTGGGAGAGACCCAGTAAAATAGAGTCTCTAAAAGAGCCGTTTTGATTGAAAACCATGGCGGAGAGAAGGCGAATGCCTATCATCAAAGCTGTGACAAGCAGGGCGGTCAAGATCAATCCGTCGACAAAGAGGGCTGAGAGATTGAACGAGGTACCGACGTGTACAAAGAAGATAGGCACGACAAACCCGAACCCGTACGACTCCATTTTTTCCGGAAGTTGATACTTGTGCTCGAAAAAGGTAGGAATAAACATTCCCGCAATAAAAGCCCCGAAGGCAAGTTCTAAGCCAAGATACATCATCAAGGCGATAAAGGAGAAGAGAATGGCCATGGAGAGTCTAAAGTCCTGCTCTTGATTGTCAAGGTGAGGCATCAGCAGGTGTGCGATCTCGGGGTACCACCAAAAAAGAAGTCTCAGGGCCTGAAAGAGAATAAGAATTACACCGATAAAAAGTATCAGGGTGAAAATCGTCTTTAGTAGACCCAGGCTTATTCCGGTGACAAAGGCCTCGGAAGCTACCGTTAAAATAGCGATTGAAACAATCTCGCCGACCGAGCCGACAACCATGGCTAAAGGCAGCCAAGAGGTCTCTTTGCCGTACTCTTTTTTCAGTGTTGCGATCAGACCGACCGAGATGAGCGGGAGTATAACGATGAAGACATTACTCAACTGAAGGTAGATAGAGCTCATAAACGATAAGAAATAGAGCAAGGAGAGATAGATAAAGGCACGATTTAAGATACTCTTGTCAATCTTGAGTATCTTTTTAATATTGATCTCGGTACCTGCAATAAACATCAGATATAAAAAACCGAACTCTGCAACGAGTTCGAAGAACTCATGCTCGTGTAATAGTCCTGCATAGGCTAAAAATGAACCCAGTATGATCTCAACAGGCGTAGTCGGAATCTTAAGAATCTTGGCAAGAAAGGGTGAAAATGCGATAATAGCACTAAGTGTTAGAACAAGGCTTATATTGTCAGACATGTTGATTCCTTTCCGCGCTGTTTTTATTCAAGGCTATTCAAGAAAAGCGAAGTCGCTCGCTTTTGTTTCGGAGATATCCTTTCTACTTGTCCTGCGGAGTCTTAGCGATCTCCAGACCAAGGTTGCGCAGCATCTCAAGGTCCTTAGACCTTTCTCTGCCGGAGGTGGTGAGGTAATTACCTATGACAATGGCATTGGCGCCTGCTTCAAAAATCTCCGCTTGTCGCTCCTTGAACATCATCTCCCGTCCACCCGCGATCATAATTCTGTCGGCATTGGGAATAAGCGTTTTGGCAAGGCGTACAAGGTCAAGTGCTTCATCCGTGCTAAGCTTGTTTGGAGCAAGGGGCAGGGCCGGGTTGTGATGGTAAAAGTTAATGGGTACTGATGTCGGATTGAGTGAAGCCAGGGATTTTAGCATGGAGACACGATCTTCTTGAGTCTCGCCCATACCGAATATCCCTCCCGTAATAAGGACCAGACCGGCCCTGTTGACATTTTCACAGGTCTGATATCTCTCTTTCCATCCGTGTGTAGAACATATCTCTTTGTAATACCTTTCAGAACTCTCCAGGTTATGGTTGTAAGCAGCCACGCCTGCTTCTTTCAAGGTAAGGAGTTGTTCCAAGGAAGCCGTACCGTTACAGGCGATAAGACGCAAGCGGGGAACCTCTTTCTTGACGGCCTTCGCAACCTCGCAAACGAACTTTAAAGTCTTGTCCGTCAGTCCTTTTTGCGCCGTCACCAGACAAAAGCCTAAGGCTCCCGAAGCTTCGGCTGCCTTGGCCTCGCTGATGATATCCTCGAGGGGTTTTTGTTTATAGCGCTCGATATCGGCACTGTATTTGACACTTTGCGAGCAGAACTTGCAGTCTTCATTGCAGGTCCCGCTGTTGATATTACAGATAGAACATAAAAATATTTTACTCATTGTTTAGGCCTCTTTCAAAACTCATATGTTGTTTTTTCCACTTCTTTGTTTTTAAAGGACGGGAATAGGCAGTGATCTCATAGTTCTCATCCGTGATATTGAGCATTACGCATTCGCTGACAGGTTTATTCCTGGCACAGGCCTCTCCCGGGTTTATAAAGAGGGACCCGCCCTTGTAGTCACACTCAAACATGTGGGTATGCCCGAAGATGATGATATCGGTATCGGGGCTCATATAATAAGGCAGATGCATCAATTTAAACTTATGCTCGCCTATTTTAAACAAGTGGGGCTCCTGGACGAGGTTGAAACGTCTATGGTGCCGTACCATATGGGCATCATTGTTCCCGTAGACAGCGATATAAGGAAGCTTGGACTCCATCATATATTGCAAGACTTCAACCTCGCAGATATCACCCGCATGAACCAGGTACTCCGCCCCGTTCTCGATTAAAAGGTCAATGACCTTTTTGGCCCGGCCGGTTTTTGAATGCGTGTCTGAGAGGATACCGATTTTCATGAATACCTCGGACTACTCTTCTTCTCGAGGTGTTCGGTTTTTAGACTTCACACACTCATAGACTTCATTGTTTCGGTAAGTACGTTTGGCCAATACTCCGTCACAACCTTTCTCTTCGCATTTTTTAAGCGTCGGTTCAAACTTGGAGATGAACTTGCACTCCGGATAGTTCTCACATCCCCAAAACGCGCCGCGGCGGGATCTTCTGAAAACAAGCTTTCCGCCACAGTCAGGACAGGGAACATCGCTTGTAGGCGCATTTCCGTCATCAAGAGGCTTGGTATTCTTACAGTCCGGATAGGCTGAACAGGCCAAGAACTTTCCGTTGCGTCCGTGTTTTATGACCATATCCGCGCCACATTTATCACACTTTTGGTCCGTCGTTTCCGCATCGGTCGGCGCGGCCGTCTCTCCGTCTTCTTCTACCTGTTCGGTATATTTACACTTGGGAAAACCGCTGCAGGCGATAAAGTTTCCGTAGCGCCCGCCGCGAAGAAGAAGCTCTTCTCCACACTTGGGACAGTTTCTACCAAGAGGCTTGGCCAGTTTTTGGCTCTTGATTTTCTCTTTTCCCTCGGCAATCTTGTCCATGAAGGGAAAATAAAAATCATGAAGAACCTTTTGCCAGTCTTTACCCTCATCGGCGATCTCGTCAAGCACCTCTTCCATGTTTGAAGTAAACTCGGCATCAACGATATCCGAAAAATGTTCTTCAAGCATGAGGGTGACTTTGAAGGCGACCTCGGTAGGAATGATCTGGCGTTTTTCAATGTCTATGTACATACGGGCCTGAAGGGTAGAGATAGTCGGTGCATAGGTAGAGGGACGACCGATCCCTTCTGCTTCGAGCTTTTTAATAAGACTCGCCTCTGAATAACGTGAAGGCGGCTCGGTAAAGTGCTGCTCTGTTTTGAGAGAACTTAGCTGAGCCTTCTCCCCCTCTTTAAGGATAGGAAGCAGTTTATCCTTGTCTTCGGCACCCATAACACGGTAAAAACCGTCAAATACAAGTTTACGGCCGTTGGCTTTAAACTCGGAACTCTCGCTCTTAAAGATAATGCTTTGTTGCTCAAACTGAGCGTCTGTCATCTGACAGGCGAGAAAACGGTTGTAGATCAGACGATAGAGCTTCAGCTCATCAGGCTTCAAAAACTTAGCGGCTATCTCGGGTGTATAATCTAGCATAGTCGGACGAATCGCCTCATGAGCCTCTTGGGCACCCTTGGACTTTTTACCGTACTGCTTTGCTTCCTTTGGAAGATATTTCTCTCCGTAGCTGTCTAAGATCATCTCTCTGGCCGCATCAACGGCTTCTGCCGCCATATTAAGACTGTCCGTTCTCATATAGGTGATGACCCCGGATGTCCCGCCCGGTGTTTTTACACCCTCGTATAGAGTCTGAGCCAGCATCATCGTCTTTTTAGGAGAGAGACCGAGCTTGGAAGAGGCAGTCTGTTGCAGGGTTGAGGTCATAAAAGGCGGAGGCGTGGAAGTCTTGCGTTTTTTTGTCTCGATAGAAGCGACAATAAACTCTTCGCCCTTTAGCGTCTGAACGATCTCTTTGGCGTCTTTTTCATTAGTAATAGAGAGCTTTTCCATCTTCTCATCTTTATACTTTTGGAAGAGAGCTTCGATATTTGTGTTGAAAATGGAGTCGATTGACCAGTACTCTTGAGGAATAAAGGCTTTGATTTCACGTTCTTTATCGACGATGATCTTTAGTGTTGAAGATTGAACACGTCCGCCTGAAAGGCCTTTTTGTATCTTTGAGCTAAGAAGAGGTGAAAGCTTATACCCTACGATCCTGTCCAGAAGACGGCGGGTCTGTTGGGCGTTGACCATATCCATATCTACGGTACGGGCAGATTCCAGGGCGTGGGCAATAGCACTCTTCGTGATCTCGTGAAAAACGATACGCGGCAGGGTCGCGGGATCTTTTTTGATGGCATGTGCGATATGCCAGCCTATAGCTTCACCCTCGCGATCCTCATCGGTCGCGATATAGATAGTGTCTGCTTTTTTTGCGAGTTCTTTGATCTGTTTGACGGTAGGAGCATTCTCTTTGGCCACGGAGTATTCCGGCGTAAGGAGTTTATCCTCGTCGACCTTGATTCCGAAACGGGACTTTGGAAGGTCTCGTATATGCCCCTTGGAAGCGATGACTTCATACTCTTTACCCAAAAAGTTCTTGATGGTTCTGGCTTTTGCAGGTGATTCCACAATAATTAAATTCAAACTTGACCTTTACTTCTATCTATATATATGCAAAATGCAACTAATTTCGAAAGTGTAACAAAAAAACAGATAATTTGTCTAAAACTTTTTGATTAGCTGTCGATAGTAGTTCTAACAGCAAGGATGCTGAAAATTAAATGGAAGCACTCGCTTCAGATAAAAGGATTTATCATGGGTTTTAGAATTAACACAAATATCGCGGCAATGGACGCTCACGCAAAAGCAACAATGACAAACAGAGGTTTGGACTCTTCACTTTCTAAACTATCTTCAGGTCTACGTATCAACTCGGCAGCAGATGATGCTTCTGGTTTGGCAATCGCTGATTCGCTTCGTGCACAGGGTAACTCTCTTGGTCAAGCGGTTCGTAATGCGAATGATGCGATTTCAATTGTACAGATTGCCGATAAAGCAATGGATGAACAACTGAAAATTCTTGACACGATCAAAGTAAAAGCGACACAAGCCGCTCAAGATGGTCAAAGTCGTGAGTCTCGTACAGCGCTACAGTCTGATATTACACGTCTGATGGAGTCATTGGATAATATCGCTAATACAACTGCATACAATGGACAAGCACTTCTTGCCGGTTCTTTTACAAACAAAGAGTTCCAGGTCGGTGCATTTTCAAACCAAACGGTAACGGCTTCTATCGGTGCCACGAGTTCACAAACAATCGGTTCGACTCGTTTTGAGACGGGCGCTAATGTTACCGCTGCTGGTACGGTTACATTGACTTTCTCCGGAGCTGGTGCGGGTGGTAATGACGTGACATTGGCATCTGTTGTCGTTGATAGATCGGCTAACTCAGGTCTGGGACTTCTTGCAGACACGATTAACAAAAACACCAACCTGACAGGTATTACGGCATCGGCTAGCGTTGTGTCTACTTCGACTGCTGCGGTTGCTGCTGGTGATATTACAGGTCTTACGATCAACGGTATTATTGTTGGTACAATCTCTGCTGCGGCTAATGACTCTAACGGTAATGTTGTCAATGCAATTAACTCGCGTACTTCTGAGACGGGTGTTGTTGCGTCTATAACGTCTCAAGGTCAGCTTGAGCTTACATCTGTTGACGGACGTGGTATTGAGGTTTCCGGTGCTCCTGCAGGTATCGAAGAGTTTAACTTTGGACGCTTGACTCTGATTAATCAAGGTGGTGCTGATATTGTTGCTTCTGCTTCTACTGGAGCTGGTGTTTCTGCCAATGTCGGTGAAGCAACACTTAACCTTGGTGATGTCCGTGGAAATATTCTTTCTGCCGATGCTATCGCTATGGGTGCCGCTGCGAATGCGACACAAGACCTCTCTTTATCGAACGGTATCGGAGCAGGTGTAACTACGCTAACGGGTGCGATGGCGACAATGGATATTGCTCAATCTGCGCAAAGACTTCTTGATAGTGTACGTGCCGACTTGGGTTCTGTTCAGAATCAACTTGTTTCAACGGTGAATAATATCTCGGTTACTCAGGTAAATGTTGCAGCCGCTGAATCTCAAATCCGTGATGTTGACTTTGCTGCCGAGTCTGCTAACTTCTCGCGTCTGAACATTCTTGCTCAGTCCGGGTCTTTTGCAATGTCTCAAGCAAACTCTGTTCAGCAAAACGTTCTAAGACTACTTCAGTAGTCTGATTAAGTAGCTTTAGCTACGAAGAATATTTGTCTTAAATGTATTAAGACTTCTACAGTAGTAGAGTCTTAATCATTTCCTCGAAAATGTTTTTTAGAAAACGTGTTTTGTTTTCTGAAGTACAAGCATTGCTTAAGTTGCCTCCGGGCAGCTTTCTTAAACTCTTAAACTCTTAAACTCTTAAACTCTTAAACCAAGCGCTCTCCTCCTTCTCCCTGACGCATCTCTAGTGTTTTAGTAAACTTGGAACACCATTTGCTTTATATTTTCTAAATTTCTCGCATGGATGCATATTCCATTAAAAAGGATAACAGATGGGTTTTCGTATTAATACCAATATTGCGGCGTTAAATGCACACAATAATGGAGTGATGAACAATAGAGCAATAGACAGCTCTCTTTCCAAGTTGAGTTCGGGTCTTCGTATTAACTCGGCGGCAGATGATGCTTCAGGGATGGCGATTGCAGATTCACTTCGTTCACAGGCCAGCGCTTTAGGACAAGCCGTCCGTAATGCTAATGATGCACAAAGTATTATTCAAATCGCAGACAAGGCCATGGATGAGCAGATCAAGATCCTCGATACGATTAAGGTCAAATCAATTCAGGCCGCGCAAGATGGTCAAAGCCGTGAATCTCGAATAGCGCTTCAATCTGATATCACGCGTTTAATGGAATCTTTAGACAACATTGCCAATACAACAGCCTATAACGGACAAGCTCTTTTATCAGGAGCCTTTACAAACAAAGAGTTTCAGGTCGGCGCATATTCAAATGAAACGGTAACGGCATCGATTGGGGCTACCAATTCGCAAAAAATCGGTTCTACACGTTTTGAGACAGGTGCCAACGTAACGGCTGCCGGTACGGTTACCTTGACATTCTCCGGCGCCGGTTTCGGTGGTAAAGATGTCGCAATTGAGTCGGTGGCGGTGGATAGATCGGCAAACTCAGGTCTAGGCGTCTTGGCGGATATAATCAACAAAAATACCAATCTGACGGGTATCCGGGCAACTGCGAACGTTATTTCGACAACTACAGCACCGATTGCCGCCGGGGATATCACGGGTCTTACGATTAACGGCATCATCATCGGTACGATCTCTGCTGCGGCAAATGACGCCAACGGTAACCTCGTGAACTCAATCAATGCCCGTACATCAGAGACGGGGGTAAGAGCGTCGACTTCGGTTACGGGTCAGCTTGAGCTTACGTCGGTCGATGGACGCGGTATCGAGGTCTCGGGTGCTCCTGCAGGTATAGAAGAGTTTAACTTCGGGCGTTTGACCCTTATTAACCAAGGCGGAGCAGATATCGTTGCTTCTGCCTCTACGGGTGCGGGCCTTTCGAATAATGTGGGCGAGGTGACGATGAACCTGGCCGATCTGCGTTCAAATATTCTCTCTGCTGACGCTATCGCGATGGGTGCGGCTGCAAATGCCGTACAGGATTTGGGACTAAGCGGCGGTATCGGTGCGGGTATTACAACGCTTAAAGGGGCTGAAGCGGGTATTGACATCGCAGAGTCTGCACAGCGTCTTTTGGACAGTGTTCGTGCCGATCTTGGTTCCGTTCAGAATCAGATTATCTCGGTTGTGAATAATATTTCAGTGACTCAGGTAAATGTCGCTGCCGCTGAATCTCAAATCCGTGATGTTGACTTTGCGGCTGAATCGGCAACCTTCTCCAAACATAATATTCTTGCCCAATCGGGATCATTCGCGATGAGCCAGGCGAATGCTGTCCAACAAAATGTATTAAGTCTACTTCAGTAGAGTGATGCAGCAGCCTAAGGCTGCTAAAGATGTTTCTCTAAAACGTTCTTAGTCTTTTACAGTAGTAAAAGCCACATCTGCTTTTGCAGATCCGTTCCTCTTTTCGAAACCCTTTTCTATTTCACCGATCAAACCCGAGAAGAAATACTATTAGGCCTCTTTGCTTTTTCACATAATAAAGGAGTGAGGTCTATTTGAGTGGAGGGTGTCCCTCTATCTACTCTGTGGGTGCGATTCGTTCGGTGACCTTGTCAAGACTCTCTTGCGCCTCTTTCTCCCGTTCTTTTTGTTCCTTTTCTGCTTGTACTTTTAATTTTTCGTACTTCTCTTGAGAGTAAGGTATCTCATGTTTTTCAGGGATGGTAAGTTGATCCTGGAGCTCTTTGGGCCATGTCTCGATCGCCTTGATCATTGTCAAACGCTGCGCATCGATACCTCCGGCCAGGGCAAACAGCCAGTAGCGGTGTTTCATCACCCAGTCGATCAGCTTGGATTTTTTCTCGATATCTGTTTCCGCTTTAGACACGTGCAGGACGGCGAAATCAAGCTCCATCTGTACCATGTAGGATTGAATCGTATCAAAAAACATAAGGTTGAAAACGGAATCGTGGGTAAAGTTTTTGATGACGTCGATCTTATCGCTAAGCTCTTGAAGCCAATCGAAATCGATCTCTTCCAGCCGGTTCTCCTGGGTGAGTTTGACAAGGTTTTCGGATGTCTCTTGAACTTCGATGAAAGTCTTCTCGATGAGTTCCTGCTTTTCGACAGCCTCTTTTAGGATGAAGTTTGTTTTTTCAATCATTTTTTCGGTGTAGGCTTTGATCTCGCTCTTCGTCGGACGTTCGGCTTTTATGGATTTTTTGTGAAGACCCATATCAACATATTTTTCGACAGCATCGCTGAAACTCATCTCCGTACTGCCTTCGATACGGGAACCGCCCTCGGTTGAATTGATCGTTGTAAAAAATGAACTCGTCTGTTTGATCAGAGACTCGAAATGGTTTCGAAAAAGTTCCCAGTAATAGGTCGTACGGATCTCTCCGCCTCCGCCGTATCGCGTCGTAAAGATATCATGCCCCTCCGTACTCTCTTCATTAACGGTGAAGGTATGGTCTGCCGCGTGAGAGGTGTCATCGTCTCCAAATGCAAGGTCCTGACCGATCAGAATACAGTTCTTATAATCCAGGATGACGGCAAGTTCGTGGGCAAGATTGGCAGCACTCATCCCCGTACCGAGGTAGCCGAAGTCATCCAAGCCGAAAAACTGGGTATAGCCGTGCGGACGCATCTCCAGATAAAGGTCACCTTCACGAATGGCATTTTTTACGGCCTCATGGATGATAGAGACACAGATAAACTTAACATCCTTTTGAAACTCCAAGGAGTTGTTTTCAAAGAACTTTCCGGTCTCGGGTACACGCTCTAAGACAGTGACATAATCAGGCTTGATCCCATGTTTTTCCAAGATAGGAAAGCTGGCATCGACACTGATGATGGTGACATGGTCCTGTATCTTCTTTAACAATGGAAGCCTGTCTCTTATACACATCTCCGAGCCCACGAGACCCACATTGATCG
>CAXGZT010000041.1:0-15503 GCA_964014335.1 uncultured Campylobacterales bacterium
TCAATGTGGGTCTCGTGGGCTCGGAGATGTGTATAAGAGACAGCTATTGGAGTGGATATTACTCCGAAAATGGTAGAAAAATCCCGTTATCATGCTGAAGTGGCAGGTTTTCATAATGTTGAAGTATTAGAAAGCAGTTTTGATGATATTGACATTGAAGACGAGAGTGTAGACGTTGTCATTTCAAACGGGGCCATTAATTTAACAGCCTGTAAAGAGAGTGTCTTTTCCGAAATAAATCGTGTGTTAAAACCTGAGGGCAGATTGATGTTTGCTGATATGATTGATGTCTCGGAAAAAGAAGATGAGTGTTCTTTAGCCGATCAAAGCAGTTGCTGTAGTGTAAATGAGGAAGATTGGGCTAATTGTGTAGCAGGAACACTCCGAAAAGAAGAACTCATTCAGATGCTGGAAGAAGCTGGATTTTCAGATGTGGAGTGTGTCGATATAAATCACTATACGACGTCAAAAACAACACGTGGTGCTATATTTAGAGCTATAAAAATTCCATCAGTAAAGGCGAGAGAGGATTACTGGAACCATGTCTTCAATACAAAAGACTACACGCAGGTTCTATGGCACCAAACAGCACCCGACCTATCTCTTAAACAGATTGAGACATATTCTGAAAAAGATGATTTTATTATTGATGTCGGCTGCGGGGCTTCACTCCTTGTTGACAAGCTCATAGCAAAAGGTTACCAAAACCTTTTTTTGCTTGATGCATCCAAAGAGTCTCTTGGTATAGTCAAAAAACGCCTTGGCGATAAAGCGGATATTCCAGTATTTATATGCTCAGATATAGTAAATTATACGCCGACACAACAATTTAAAGTCTGGCATGACAGAGCCATGTTCCATTTTTTATTAAACAGACAAGATCGCATCAGATACTTTGACGTATTGAAAAAGAGTCTGCTACCTAATGGTATAGCTATTATCAATACCTTTGCTGTTGGCGGAGAAAAAGAGTGTGCCGGATTGAATATAACTCAATATGATGCGGATAAAATAGCAGAAGAACTACCAGTAGGTTTGTCATTGGTTAACACTAAAAACTTTATGCATATTACTCCGAAGAATACTGAGCAAAAATATAGTTCATTTTTTATAAAAAGAGATTGAATCAAATACAATGACAAAGATATCAGGAGTGGAATGTCTCCTATATAATAGACAAAAAATCTAGTTAACACCGCTTTGTTTTTAACCGATTCATTATATCTTTTCAAACTCATTTGGAGAGATATACCCCAGATAACTATGCCTTCTTTGAGCATTGTAGAACATCTCTATATATTCGAATATTTTTGAAGCAACATCTTCACCTGTTAAGAAGGTCTGTTTTCTTGCAAGCTCTTTTTTCAATGTCTTGAAAAAGCTTTCAGCAACTGCATTGTCATAGCAGTTACTCCGTCGGCTCATGCTCGAAGAATATTACGCTTTTTAGCAAACTGCTTATACTCATAAGAGCTATATTGATTTCTCTGATCTGAATGTAGAACTGCATTTTCATCTTTATTTTTTAAACGCTTTACAGCCATGTTGAGAGCTTCTACTATCAAGGTTGTTGTTTGTCGGTGGCCTATTACCCATCCAATGATCTTTCTGCTAAATAAGTCTGTCACCGTAGCAAGGCATAGCCATCCTTCATGTGTTCGGATGTAGGTAATGTCACTAATCCAGCTATCTCCATTTGGTCTGTCTGTTATAAAACACTGCTGTAAATGGTTTGGATCTGCCTTATGCGCTGCTCCTCTATATGGCTTGCGTTTGTAAGTTCCTACTCCATAGAGCTTGGCTTCGCTCATTAAGCGTGCTACTCTTTTCTTATTGACATGGATACCGGGCTCTTTTAAACCTCTATGAATACTCCTATGGCCACAGATTCCATTGGACTCTTTACAAGCCCCTTTGATTTTTACGAGCAATTCTCGATTTTCAAGCTCTCTGTTAGATACAGGTTGCTTTAGCCACTGATAGTATCCGCTCCTGTACATTCTCATCACTTTACACAGTCGATACACTGCATAAACTTTACTATAGATAAAAGAATATTCTAGTCGGTGTGGCTTGCAAAACAAGCGAAGCGCTAACGAAGTCATGTTTCTTCAGTAAAGCACACGGCGGCCTTTTTTTTAAGATATTACGCTCCTCTGTAACTCGCTTGAGCTCTTTTTGAAGACGTTTTATCTCTGCTTTTTCACTAAGCTTTTCAGCCGTCTCTGGTGGTTCATACCTCTTGATCCAGTTTCTCAATGATTCCAAATGAACTCCAAATCTTTCGGCTGTGTCTTTTATCCCATACCCATTGACCGTGAACTGTTTTACTGCCTCTGATCTAAACTCTTCTATATGCCGTGGCGGCATTTTTAACCCTTAATTATTCATAGCTTCTTCAACCCACTGTTTTATCTAGTCAACCAATTAAAAACCTGTCTAGTTTTTTGGGAACATTCCATCTCTCATTTCCACAATTGGACTTGCATGTCAAAGAGATTCTTGAACGCCGAGATAATTAAAGTATCATGCAATTATTTTTACTTAAATTTGAAGAATGAAATTGTAAGATACAACAAATTTAACAGAATATAATCCATTGAAGACCCATGATTTAGGGCTATTTTTGATTAAGAAAAAATTTAGCAAAAAATTGATTTTTTGGGAGTATAATTTCTCTGCGGATAGAAAATGTAATGTATTTTGTATATCGATACTACTTGGCGGTTCGTACCGATATATGCCTGTTAACTACACGTGAATGTCGTTTTGTTCAGGACAGTTTCAAACAAATAAAACTGTAACTGCATCCTAACAAAACAATCTTATTAAAACATTAAAATAATAATGAAGGACTTGTTAAATGAATGCAATGCAACTGTTAAAATCTCTCTTATGTATTACATTACTTTCTACTGCTCTTGTGGCTAATGATGACGAACCACAAAGTAAATGCGAGAAAAAATATGATAGATGTATCGAAAAATGTGATGACAAAGGCGGCACTGAAGAGTGCTATAATAAATGCGACATAAAAAACGATAAATGTGTCGCTAAAGAAGAAGAATAGAATCAACCCTCCCAACTAAAAATATTTTTTATTAATCTAAACTTTCTATCCGTCTTTGAGTTTTTCATTTAGGTGATAAACTCTTAGTTTTATAACGATTTTACTTTAAACATATTATCAGCACGAAGATATAGTTTTGAGTGTATTGGCCAAATAGAAAATGATACACTCACATCTATATGATTATTAACAATGAAGTATGAAGACGTTTAAAAATGACTTATAATAGGATGAGCGATGAGTGACACATTAAAGCCCTACAGAGGTTTTCTTGATATTCTAAAACATTTAATACGTAAACCTTCTGTTGTTGGAGCAGAACATCCTTTCTTTCTTTCACTTAAACGTGAACTTGACGAGATAGGTGTGAAGACAACACTTTATGAAGGTTTACTTGTCGCTGAAGGAAGTGATCCTGAACGTGGTATGCTCTCTGCCCATATAGATAGGCATGGATTGATCTGTACAGGCCCGAATGAGTTCCAATATGCTGCATTTATGACACAAAACCGTGGTGACCTTACCGGGGATTCAGTCGCTGAGCAGACTTATATGTCTATAGTAGAACGTTTTAAACTGGAGTCTGTTCAGGCCTATGAACCGTGGTCAGGAAGCTATCTTGGTTTAGGTGTGATTGATAATGCCTATATATGCGAACGCCGTAAAAACCTTGTATTTGAGGTCAAGGGGCTTGAACATCTTCTCCCGGGTACGCCAGTGGCTTTTGTTGATACATTGTCTAATAAAAAAGGTTTTTTGTCTGCTCAATTGGACAACGTAATAAGTGCTGCTGTTATCATCTATCTTTACAAGTGCGGTTATAAAGGAAGAGCCTTTTTTACAGCCCAAGAAGAAGCGGGAAAGAGTTGGCGTTTTTTATTAGAATGGTTCCGCCGTTTTGATGAAAATACAGATAGACTTCTGGTTCTTGATACAAGCCCGTATCCTAGCCGTGAACATGCAGATGAACAACATGTTGTTTTGCGAAACTGTGATGCAAATGCGACATTTGATTCACCCTTGACAAATGAGATTGAGGAGTTATGTAATGTACTCAATATTAAACATAGTTTCAAAGATGTCTATCTAAAAGAAGAGAATCAAAAACAAGCATCAATGGGAATGAGTGCAAGGTCTCTGGGAAGTACTGAGATGGGAAGAATAATAGCTGCAAGTCAGGGATCGATTCAAGGTACGACTTTGCAGATTCCGACAACAGGTTATCACACGACTTCAGAGACAGTGTCTGTAGAAGCAGTCTCAAAGATGCTAGAATTACTTAAGACTATGTACATTGATACATAGTCAACAGAGTAAGTAGGGGGGTGTTAGCATGGATTATCAAGCCATTTTAGATGAAATTTCAGAAGAAATCAGACCTTTTTTGACAGAAGGGAAAGTTGCAGATTATATCCCGGCGCTTGCTGAAGTAGACCCGAAGCAGTTTGCGATGTCACTTACTCTTTTTGACGGCACGCAATACAGTGTGGGTGATTCAGATACACTTTTCTCAGTTCAAAGCATTTCTAAGGTGTTTAGTTTCACCTTGGCACTAAAATACTATAGTACAGACCTCTACAAGCGAATAGGACATGAACCTTCCGGAAACCCATTCAATTCTCTAGTGCAACTTGAATATGAACATGGTAAACCTAGAAATCCCTTTATCAATGCTGGAGCAATCAATGTCACTGATTCGCTTATAAGCCACTATGGGAGTGCTTCTTCTACTTTTGAAGAGATATTAAGATTTATACAATCGATTGCGGATGATTCATCTATTGAACACAGTGAAACTGTCACTAGATCTGAGATGGAACATGGATTCCGGAATATGGCATTGGCAAATTTAATGAAAAGTTTTCAGAATCTTGACAACGATGTCGAAGAAGTTGTCCAAACATATTTTAAACATTGTGCAATCGAGATGAACACAAAGATGCTTTCACGTGCGATGCTTTATTTGGCAAATCATGGTGTTGATCCCATAACGAACAATATTTATGTTAATGAGCAACAGGCTAAGCGTATTAATGCAGTAATGTTGACGTGTGGTCATTATGATGCCTCAGGAGATTTTGCTTTTCATGTTGGCCTGCCTGGCAAAAGTGGTGTTGGCGGAGGGATTGTTGCAGTTATCCCGAAAAAGATGGGAATTTGTGTATGGTCCCCGGGTCTGAATGCGCAGGGGAACTCTCTTGTCGGTACTAAAGCACTTGAACTCTTTACGACTAAGACAGGGATGTCAATCTTTTGATATATCAATTCGTGCTTAATTGTTTGTGTAATGAGTTCAAATCACCTAATACATTGATACTTGCAATTTTTCATTTTTAAAGTGAAAAAAAGCAGCACCAGAATAACTAATACGGTTGCCTGTAGTTTCATACTCAAGTAGTTCAACTTCATGTGTACCTGAGTACGTCACATATACCGCTGCTAAGTTCTTTTCATGAACTTCCATTTCGACAGAACGATATATATGTGGAAATGCAGTTGAGATCAGCTTGGTGTACTCTTTAAACTCTTCTATGCCGTTAGCCACTATATCCAAAGACTCGCGAACGAGTTGTTTGTTTTCCATTATCTCTTTTTAATCTTTAAAACTCTTTTTATAAGGAAATCTTTCTACTGATGAATATTCATCATTTTCTTCTTCCCAGTCATCATAATCATCATAGTTAACAGTAAATATCTTGTCATAGCCACGTCGAACAAGCTCATCATCAATTATTTCACTGTTAAATCCTTTGCTGTTGCAAAGTTCTAGGATTTCAGCCACATCTGCTGAATCAACGCCACCCAGTTCCATCTCCAATTTAATATCAGAAATTTCCATCGGATCCTCGATAAAAATAATAAGTAGTAATGTTTATTACTAAAGAAACGTTTGATAGAAGATACCAAACACAGCCAAAATAACCAAAAACATCAAGTGACATTTTTTAAATGACTCAAGTGCTTCTCTTTCAAAAAGATGGGCTTTCATTTGAGTGAGAAATTATACACCTTTTTTGTTACAATTGTATGTAGGCCAAGAGGTGAAAACGAAGAATGTAGAACACGTTGTCGATGCCCTTCATATTGAAGATTTACGGATTGAGGGGCATCTATCGTTTTTCGATGAGAACGAAGAGTATGATATACTGATTGTAAGGCTTCCTGTCGCGGATAAAGTACTTAGTGTGAAATCGCTTGGCTTTGTTTATACCTCCGATAATAGTTTTTTCTGTAACAAAGCGGAGCAAAAGTTTGAAGCTTATAATAATCGTTTTGAAGGTCCTCACCAACTGATTGATAAGGTATTAAATAGACTATTGAAAGCATTTACAAGTTATCAAGATACGGTTGCTAATATGGGAAAGCTCTTGTATGCGAATAATATGACAAGTAGGCTGAAACTCAAACATGACTTGTTGCGTATTGAGTACATTTTGTCGAGAACATCTTCTAAATTAATGAGTTTATTAAACATTACGAGCATGAGGAAGAAGGGTCTTCTATGAATTATTATATAGATCTACATGAGCATATTGAAAGAATAATGCGTTCTGCTGGTTTGCAGCTTTCAAGCTTGATGGCCTCTATAGTTTTTATACTATTCGCACAAATGAAAAGATGAATGTAATGATATATATCTTTACAATTATTTCAGCTATCTTTCTTCCATTAAGTCTTATGGTTGGATTCTTTGGTATGAATACCGGCGGGTTGTCATTTACTGCCGGTACAAACGGAAGTTTAAATGCTGTAGTACTCATGAGCTTTTTACTTATTGTCACATCAGTTTCTGTGTTACTATGGAACAGAAAAATTGAATAGTGTATTGCTGTTTTATATCTGAAGTAATAGGCTTTAAAAAGAGGTGCTAAATGAATGAGTTAAACGTATATGACAATACTGAGTTACTTACATTACTAAAGTCTTTGAAGCATCCTGTTGTCGTCACTGCTTATAATGCTAATCTCTACTTATGGGGAAACAAGGCATTTATGAGCTTACATGGAATGACTTCCTTATCAATAACAGGTAAGTTAGCGCTCATTGGCTTTTTTAATGTTATTAAATCAAAAAAACAGCTTAGTTCAAGAATGTGATGCTGTCTTTATATTGCACGCTCCAAAGATATGGATATAGCTGAGGAGCGTATTGCGTATTTCCAAGAAGATGTTCTAGAAGATAGTGATATGCATGGTTTTCATGATGAGCACAATATCGAATAGAAAATAGTTACTATTTTATAAGCTTAATTATAATGGTTTTCTACTAGGCAAGATTCTTTGTTTTGAAGAATATTTCATTGGAAATGGGTTGGGATTTTATTTATATTGAATTCTTAAGTGGAGTATTGTTTCGGTTTCCAAGTTCTTGTTTTATGGGGTTAATCGGTGGCTCCGGATACTGGATTCGAACCAGTGACCAAGTGATTAACAGTCACCTACTCTACCGCTGAGCTAATCCGGAATGTTTAAAGAGGCCGAAATTATAGGCAAAGCCGACTTAATTGTCAAGACTATTTAGAGGAAGTTTTAAAATAAATTAGAATAAAGGGCTATCTTACATTAACTTAATAAAAGTTTAACCTTGAGTTGAGTATAATTCGCGTCCGCTTGGACTGTTTTGATTCATTATGGAGCGTTTGTATAAACACGAAATGCTTATACAAGGGTTGGCGTCAGCCATCGGCTAGACGCCTAGAGACAGCAAGCACTAATATAGAAGGATGCCTACATGAAAGTACGTGCTTCAGTAAAGAAGATGTGTGATGACTGTAAAATCATCAAACGTAAAGGTATTGTCAGAGTAATCTGCAAGACTAAAAAACATAAACAAAGACAAGGATAAGCATGGCTCGTATAGCTGGTGTTGACTTACCTAAAAAGAAACGCATGGAATATGCACTGACTTATATCTACGGTATAGGTTTATATCAATCACGTAAAATTCTTGATGCTACGGGTGTTGATTACAACAAACGTGTTCACGAATTAAGTGAAGATGAAGCGGCAACAATCGCAAAAGAGATCCAAGCTACTCATATGGTAGAGGGTGATCTTCGTAAGAAAGTTGCTATGGATATTAAAGCTCTTATGGACCTTGGTTCATACCGTGGTTTACGTCACCGTCGTGGTCTTCCATGTCGTGGTCAAAAAACTAAGACAAACGCACGTACTCGCAAGGGTCGTAAGAAAACTGTCGGCGCGGCGTAAGGAATAGATAATGGCAAAAAGAAAAGTAGCTAGAAAAAAAGTCGTAAAAAAGAATATTGCTAAGGGTATCGTGCATATCGCGGCATCATTCAACAATACACTTGTTACTGTTACCGATGATATGGGTAACATGGTTGCATGGAGTTCTGCAGGAAGCCTTGGTTTCAAGGGTTCTAAGAAATCTACTCCTTTTGCTGCACAGGCTGCAGTAGAAGACGCAATGGAAAAAGCAATGGTACACGGTATCAAAGAAGTTGGTATTAAAGTACAGGGACCTGGTTCAGGTCGTGAAACAGCGGTTAAAGCTGTAGGTGCAATCGAAGGTATTCGTGTTTCTTTTATGAAAGACGTAACACCGCTTCCACACAATGGTTGTCGCGCACCAAAACGTCGTAGAGTTTAAGGGAGTTACTGATGGCAAGATATAGAGGTCCAGTAGAAAAAATCGAAAGAAGATTCGGTGTAAGCCTTAATATGAAGGGTGAGCGTCGCCTTGCAGGTAAATCTGCACTAGAAAAGCGTCCATTCGCACCAGGTCAGCACGGTCAACGCCGTAAAAAAGTTTCAGAGTATGGTCTGCAACTAAACGAAAAGCAAAAAGCTAAGTTCATGTACGGTGTTTCTGAGAAACAACTACGCGGTCTTTTCGCGGAAGCTAAACGTCGTTCGGGAAATACGGGTACAAACCTTGTTATGCTTCTTGAGCAGCGTCTTGACAATGTAGTTTACAGAATGGGATTTGCATCGACTCGTCGTTTTGCTCGCCAATTCGTAAACCACGGTCACATCCTTGTAGATGGCAAACGTGTTGATATTCCTTCTTACCGTGTTAAACCGGGACAGAAAGTTGAAGTACGTGAGTCAAGCAAAGCAAATACACAAGTTGTACGTGCAATTGAACTAACTAACCAAACAGGTATGGCTGAGTGGGTAGATGTCGAAGCTGAAAAAGTGTTCGGTATCTTTACTCGTCTTCCGGAACGTGAAGAAGTAGTTATTCCAGTAGAAGAACGTTTAATCGTAGAATTATTCTCGAAATAATAAAAGGGCGTAAATGAAAAAGATCAAGACTTCACCGTTATTGCCACAAGAGTTTGTCGTTGAGAACATCAGCGACAACGAAGCAAATATCATCGCTTATCCGTTTGAGGTAGGTTATGCTGTTTCTCTTGCTCACCCGCTTCGTCGTTTCCTTTTAAGCAGCTCACAAGGGTATGCTCCGGTAGCGATCAAGGTTGAAGGTGCGAAACATGAGTTTGATAGCATCCGTGGTATGCTTGAAGATATCTCTGAGTTTATCATCAATTTGAAGTCAATCCGTTTTAAATTGAAAAATGACGAGACGAGTGCTGAAGTAAGTTATACATTCACCGGTCCAAAAGAGATCACAGGTGCTGATCTTTCTAACGAGCAGGTAGAAATCGTTACTCCTGAAGCATTTTTGGCAACGCTAAATGAAGATGCGACGTTAACATTTACCCTAAAAATTTATCAAGGTATCGGATATGTTCCAAGTGAAGATATTCGTGAAGAGCTTGATGAGGGATATATTCCTTTAGATGCGTATTTTACGCCTGTGCGAAAAGCGACATATGAAATTGATAATGTTTTGGTTGAAGACAACCCGAACTTTGAAAAAGTGATCATGAACATCGTAACTGACGGACAGATCGGTCCGGTCGATGCATTTAAAAATGCATTAGAGGTTATGTATGCCCAGATGGCTGTATTCAACTCTGAGATCTCGGTAGCCGCTCCGACAACGGTTGAGCGTGTTGATGAGACTCCGGAGATCAAGAAGCTCATGGGTCGTATCGAGGACTTAGGTCTTAGTGCACGTAGTTTTAATTGTCTAGACCGTTCAGCAGTAAAATTTATTGGTGAGATCGTTATGATGAGCGAAGCTGATCTTAAGAACGTCAAAAATCTTGGTAAAAAATCATATGAAGAGATCGTTGAAAAAGTCTCTGAGTATGGATTTGCAGTAGGTGCTGATCTTTCAGATGAAGTAGTTAGTGCAGTTAAAAAGAAAATCGAAGCAGAATAGACTTTTTATAAAGTCGTGGGGATTCCGAAGATAACAAGTTAAGCGGTAGCGTAGCGATGTTTCTTTAGAGAACCCAGTGTTAACGAAGAACAATGGCCTTTGCTTATTGTTTGTATAATTTATATAAAAGGATTCACGATGAGACACCGTCATGGATATAGAAAATTAGGTAGAACTAGTTCACATAGAGCTGCTCTTCTTAAGAATCTTACTATCGCTCTAATCGAGAATGGTAAGATCGAAACAACAGTTCCTAAGGCGAAAGAACTTCGCTCTTATGCAGAAAAACTTGTGACTGTTGCACGTACTGGTGAAGCTAACGCTCACCGTGAAGTATTTGCTGCACTACAAAGCAAAGAAGCTACTAAGAAGCTTCTAAATGAAATCGCTCCTGCTTATAAAGAGCGTAACGGTGGATATACTCGTATTACACGTACCCGTATCCGTCGTGGTGATGCTACGACTATGGCATTCATCGAGTTCGTTTAGTCTTAGGCTAAACACTTTCTGAGGGCCTAGCCCTCAACTTCTTCAGATATACTCTCTTTAAACTTTACAGGTATTTAACATGAACAGTAAACTAGCATTCGGTACATATAGAACAGGTTTGGATAATCCCGAGCATGAAGCAGCACTAACTCTGGCACTCAAAGAGGGTATTAGACTTATTGACACTTCGACGAACTACATGAACGGGGATGCCGAGCGTCTGATTTCAAAGACGCTTGAGGAAGTTTACGGCGGACACAAACCCGATGATCTTGAGATCGTATCAAAATGCGGTTATATCCAAGGTGTAGTCCTGGAGGAGATTAAAAAAGCAGACGAGAGTATAATAGACGAACTTGATATCGTAAGATACAGTGATGAGTGTTATCACTCTATTCATCCGGGATTTATCAAGGCCGAACTGACAAAGTCTTTGGAGAGGCTGAGCCTTGAGCAGCTTGATTGCTATCTGCTTCATAATCCGGAATATTACCTTATGCATACGATCAAAGACGAGAGCCAAAAGAGAGATGCCCAGATCATGATGCTCGACCGTATCCTGGATGCCTTTATGCAGCTTGAAGAAGAGGTGAAAGCAGGCCGGATACGGACTTACGGGATCAGTTCCAACTCTTTCTCTCTAGACCCCCAGGCTCTGTATTTCCTACCCTATGAAGAGCTGCCTGCTCTGGCCTTGAAGGCTGCCTATGAAGTGGGAAACGAAGAGCATCATTTCTCGACTGTACAGATGCCGATAAACCTTCTGGAAAAAGAGGGTCTGGCCTGTGCGCACTGGGCAAAGAAGAAAGGGCTTCGTGTCCTTGCGAACAGGCCTTTAAATGCGTCTAAAGACAATCTTATGTTTCGCCTGGCTACCTATGCAGAGCCGGGAGACTATTATGCCCTTCTGAATGAGGCCATGGGCTTTTTAGAAGAGGTCAAAGCGGATTCTATTTTTAATATCATCGGTGAACTTGACAATTATAAACACAGGTTTGGCTGGATCGGAGAGTATCAGAACTTTTTAATGGGTAAGATAATTCCGCACATCAGACAGGAGCTGACGAAAATAGAAGATGATTATACGAGAGAAAATATATCTAAACTGCTGATGGACTTTTTCGTCTCATATGAGGAGATGGTGCTGTATGAGTGTTCAAAACAGACGAAAAGCATGCTCGAACACGCGGGTATAGAGATTAAAGAGAAAATAGAAAAAACAGCACTTAATGAATTGATCCAAAATGCCGATATTGATTATATACTCGTTGGCATGCGGCGTACAAAATATGTCAACGCGATGCTTGATTTATAAGGTCATATCTTTTCGATCAAGGCCCCGCTAAAGCGTATTTTTGACGCGCTGTTTGAAGATGATTTGGTATATATCCAAACTTAAGCGACGGCCTGTCATAAAGTGATTTATGACTTATTAAGTGGAATTTGTCTATTTTATCGATATTATTTTAAGATGAATTTTCAAGGACACTTATGATCCCTTTTACAGATGAAGAACTTATGGCTCCGGTCACAGCTGTTATTGACAAGGTTCGCCCTTCAATTGCGCTGGACGGCGGAGATATCACGCTGATTGCCGTTAAAAACGGTGCAGTATATGTACAACTTTCAGGAGCTTGTGTCGGCTGTGCCAGCAGCGGGAGCACGTTGAAGTACGGAGTTGAACGTCAACTTCGTATGGATATCCATCCTGAACTTACCGTGGTGAACGTTCCCATTGGCATGGAAACAAAGATAGACGAACTATAGAATTAAAGGCACTTCACAAACTTTTATGTACGAAAGATTTTTTAGATCAGGCTCTGGCCTGGAAGTGCCACAGAAGGATACAGTATGAGAAATTTTAACCAATATAAAACCCTTCAAGCAGCAAATGATAATTTTTCAAAACAGGAATACGACAAAGCGCTTTTGGCGTATGCCTTAGTGCTCAAAGAAGACCCGGATAATAAAGAAGCCTATAACGGAGCAATATTGGCCGAGATGGCGATGAGCGGAGAAGAAGCAGCATCTGCCTTGTTTGATTATTATGCAGTACTGCGTAAAGAAGACCGTGACGACGCGGATGCGATCATGAATGATATAATCGAGAGTATGGACGGTACTATGGAATCACTACATGAACTTTTTGAAGATCCGATGAAAGAAAAACTCGAAAGTGAAAACGGTATCCTGTACGATGACTTTAAACTCCTTGTAGAAGATAGCGGAAACTTCAGGAATACCTTTGAAAATATCATGTTTTCGACGCGCGTCATCATCACGGCAAAAGATGACTTTATCGACTTTTTGGACCAGCTTCTGCATAACGGTTTTGAGGAGATGGGTATAAGCTATCTGGAGACAGCGCTTAAAACATATCCAAACGATGAAAAATTACGAAACCTTTTTGATGAATTGACAAAGAGCAGACTGCTTGAAGATTAAACTCCCCGATACTCCTTATGAGTATGTCACAGAAAACTCCCAAGAGTGCGACAGCCAAACGGCTTTCGTGCTTACTACACAGAATGAAAAATACCTTGACAACGCAAAAGAGAACGGGGCACATTCGATCATCAAAGCAGAAGAGATAGCCCCGCTTTTCGGAGTCAATCATATCAAGGTCATAGGTATCACCGGTACCAACGGCAAAACGACAACTGCTGCAGCGATATACTCTATCTTGCTTGATCTAGGCCATAAGGTCGCTATGCAGGGTACGCGCGGCTTTTATATGAATGACGAGTTCGTCGAGGGCAAAAGCCTTACTACACCCTCGGTATTGAATACCTACAAACATATCTATCAGGCGGCATCGGCCGGCTGCGAATACTTCATCATGGAAGTAAGTTCACATGCTATTGCTCAAAAACGTATAGAGGGGATCCCTTTTGCCTTAAAGGTCCTGACCAATATTACTCAAGACCATCTGGATTATCATAATGGGCTCGAAGAGTATATTGCCGTCAAAAACAGCTTCTTTGCAGATGAGAGCCTGAAGCTTATCAATAAAGACGAGGCACGTGCGGAGTTTAATTACAAGAATGCGAACTCCTACGGGATAGAAAACCCTGCAACCTACAGGATCATAGCCTACACGATGAATGAGGGTATGAGCGCAGTGATGCAAAACTTTCAAGAGATAGAGACCTTTTCGACGGAACTCTACGGTTTTTTCAATCTCTACAATATGACGGCTGCCGTAGCGGCGGTTCACCTTCTGACCGAGCATACCATTCCCGAGATCGCTGAAGTGACACCGAACTTTGCCGGCGTGAGCGGACGAATGGAAAAGGTGAGTACGGACCCGCTTGTGATCGTGGATTTTGCGCATACTCCTGACGGGATGCAGCAAATACTCAACTCTCTGAAAGAAAAAGAGCTTCGTGTCGTTTTTGGAGCGGGCGGCGACAGGGACAGGAGCAAACGCCCTATCATGGGTAGAGTCGCGGCAAGTTTTGCAAAAAAAGTGTATGTAACCAGTGATAATCCGAGAACAGAAGACCCGGGAAAGATTATAAATGATATAGTAGCGGGTATAGAAGAGAAACAAAAAATCTATGTGAATGAAAATAGAAAAGAGGCGATTGAACAGGCCCTAAAAGATCTGAGCGGTTCCGAAGCCCTGCTTATCCTCGGTAAGGGTGATGAGACCTATCAGGTCATATATGATAAAAAGTTTCCTTTTGATGACAGGGAAGTAGTCAGGGAACTTTTGAAGGATTGTGTAAACGCCTGATAGCAGAGGGAGGTATACGATGTTTGAAGAAATCGGTTTTTGGTACTGGGTCGTTATGGTCATAGTATTGGTTTACGTTGTCTCCTTACTTATGATGCGCGTAAGGCTTAACCGTCGTTACCATACCCGCCGTCTGGGTGAACGCCGTGTACTTGCACAACATGTTCCCATGGAAAGACGTCAAAGTAATATTGATCGACGCCAAAGAGAGAGACGGAGGCAAGGGATCTTTTAGAACCTCTTTTGAGACGAGAAACTCCATCTCTGCCGAAGAGAAGAGAAAAGTCATTAAGTCCGGGGATTTAGCATTCCTCTTCCTCTCTATAACTGCTCAGAAATCCTCAATCGCAAACCGTTTGACTAAATATCCAGGCATCCTTCTGTTTTAAAGACGATGGATATATCCCCCTTTTTTTAATGGCATTTGAAGACCTGCTTTACTTGGGCTTTAAGCTAAAACGGGCACAATTGTATGAAATAAAAACGGGGGTTATATGGGGATACAGACACAGAAAACTCTATTGGCCATTCTATTAGCCCTCCTGTCCTTTGGAGTGATGATTCCGTTTTTTACACTTCAGCAATCGTTTCTGGTGGCTTTCATCGTGTTGATGGTGACCCTATGGACGAATGAGGGTCTGCCTTTGGCGGTTGTCTCTCTGCTGCCGATCGTCCTTTTCCCTTCTGCCGGTATCCTGACGACCAAGGCGGTAACGGCTAATTATGCAAACCCGATCATTTATCTCTTTTTAGGCGGGTTCCTACTCGCGATAGCCGTAGAAAAAACGGGTCTGCACAAGTTGCTTGCCAATAAGATCTTGAACCTTTTTCCTAGAAATGCGAGAGGGATTATTTTTGCCTTGATCATCACCTCGGGGCTTTTAAGCTCCGTACTTTCAAACACAACAACGACCTTGCTCCTGCTTCCCATTGCCCTTTTTCTTACCG
>CAXGZT010000042.1:0-15394 GCA_964014335.1 uncultured Campylobacterales bacterium
ACACAGAATGAACAATAAAAGCTTTTGCTGGCAAAACCGAAAGCATTGAACTCGTAAAAAAATATAAAGAAGGAAAATTATAACAAGGCAATCCAGTGGAAAACTTGACCTGCGGCCAATTTTCCACTGATCTTTGTCCTTAACATATAAAAGTATAAATAAATCTCAATAAGGAATAAGTCATAAAATCTCAAAAAAGTAATTTGCTTCACGAGTTTGAATTAAAAGCAGCAAGGTATGATAATTTTAGTAGTAAGATGAATATTTTATTAAAAGAGCTTGTTGAACAAGAATGTATCTCATACCACTCAATTGTGAGTAGAGTAAAAGAAAAAAACAGCCTTGATAAAAAAATTGAAAACAAAGATAAGTATGAAAACCTAAATGAAGTAACGGACATAGTTGGGTGTCGAATCATTACATATTTTGAAGATGACGTTGAAAAAATTGTTGACCTCATAGAAAAAGAGTTCACAATTGACAAAGAAAACTCCATAGACAAAAAAAAGATATTAGATCCTGAGAAATTCGGATATTTGTCATATCATATTGTCTGTACTATCAATGCACAAAGAGGAAAGCTTATAGAATATCAAAACTATAAGGAAATAAAGTTTGAAATTCAAATTCGAACTATTTTACAGCATGCTTGGGCTGAGATTGAACATGATATTGGTTATAAAACGGAAGTTCAAGTCCCAAGTGATTTTAGAAGAAAGTTCTCTCGATTAGCTGGTATGCTAGAAATGGTTGATGATGAGTTTACAAGACTAAAACATGACATTAAAGGCTATGTCCAAAATATTTCAGAAAAAGGACTAGACGATACAGACATAAACTTTGAAAGTATCAAAGTCCTAACTGAGAAGTCAGCTGATATGAAAGAAATATCAAAACATGTCAAGACCAAATTAAAGCTTGATGATTATAATTTATTCAATACACAAAATGATGCGCTCATTAATTGGATGCTGGAAATAATAAATAAATTTACTTCATTTAATAAAATAAATGAATTGGAACTTGCTATTAACACTAATAAAAAAGTTATTAAAACTTTTTGTGTTTCTTGGATTAATGCTAATCCAGAAGTATACGAACGATTGAAGAGTACTGGAATTTCATATTCAATACTAGGAATTTATTATTATATTCTTGTCTCTTTTTTACAGGTAGAGAACAAAGACAAGTTAATAGAACTTTTTCAACAAGGTTCTAAAGATAAAGAAGAGTCAGAAGCTATAAAAGAAGTAGAACTTGCTCAAAAAATTTATACTAGCATAATCAAGAGTAATTAAATGAGATACTTGTTTACAATGTTAACAAGTACGAGGAGACGCAATAATTTACCCTGCGGGAACATTATCGCTCACGACGAACGTTACTTCCCAGTTTTAAGCTTACGAATCGCTCCTTCAACATCATCCTGACGCATAAACGACTCACCCACCAAGAAAGCATCAACCCCGGCTTTGTTCAGGTCTTCCAATTGTCCGTGCTCATAGATCCCTGATTCGGCGACAATGATCTTCCCGTTGGGAATAAGTGGGATGAGCTTATGGCACAGTTCCATATCCATCTCGAAGGTTTCGAGGTTACGGTGGTTGATCCCGATGATGTCCGCACCGGCAAAGATCGCCTTCGTCAAGTCTGCCTTGTCATGTATCTCTACAAGAGGTTCCATCCCAAGGTGACGGGAGTAGTTCAGAAGCTCTTTCAGGTCTGCACGAGTCAAGGCCTTGGCGATCAAAAGAATAAAGTCGGCCCCATAGACCAGAGCTTCCAATATCTGATACTTGCTGACTATGAAGTCTTTGCGTAGAAGAGGCACGCCTACGTAACGGCGTATACCTGCAAGGTACTCCAGGTTTCCCTGAAAGAAGTGCGGCTCTGTCAAGACAGAAATCGCATTCGCCCCGCCCCTCTCGTAAGCCTGGGCAATAGCCAGGGGATCAAAGTCTTCGCGGATAACACCCTTTGAAGGGCTCGCCTTTTTTACCTCGGCGATAATCCTGTATGGTTCATCCTCCGTCGAGCGTAGGTATTCATGTATAGGTCTGGGCTGTCTTGCGTTAAATGCCAGTGAACGTCCTAACCAGTCAAGCGTGAACTCTTTCTCTCTGATCTCTAAATCTTCTTTTGTCTTCTTAATAATATCATCTAAAATCATTGACTATCTTTTTCCTTGTTTAATACATTGTTTTATTGCTTTGATGTGCGATGTCACTTCGGCGTCATCCTTACCCAGGCTTTTTTCCACCTGCTTCATTAACTCCAGTGCCTTCTTGCATTCTCCCTTTTTATAATAGCCCCAGGCCAAAGAGTCTAAATAGAAAGGGGAGTCTTTCTCATATTCTAAAGCTCTTCGGACATACTCTATTCCGCTTTGTACATCGATATCGTGGTCAATCAAGAGGTACCCAAGGTAGTTCAGGTACACCGCCTCATCTGTATGTTCGACAACGTTCAGCAGTTTTTTCATGACGGCATCGATCATCTCGGGACTTTTATTACCCTTTGCGCCTTCATACTCGAAGATAGCACTCTGCCCGAGGTAATATGGATCCCCCTCCTCTTTGTAAAGCTTATCTCCCAGAGCGACGACCTTGGCATAATTTTTTGTATTAATATACATTTGCAGTAAAAGGACATCATCGCTTCCGCTCTTTTCAAGAAACTGTATCAGCGATATCGTGTCTTTTTTATAAGTGTAGAGTTTGATGAGCGTAGCGGCATATTTCTCATTTTTGGTATTATCATAAAGTCTATGGTAGATGCGCAGCATTCCATCTGCATTGTTCTCTTCACTGTAGAAGCTCGCCAGACGCAGACAGATTGTTTCCGAGCATCCGTGCAGGTGTATATGCGTTTCAAGGTAGGAGAGAGCCTCGGCCTTACGCTTAAGATTGACATACAAGATAATCGCCATCTTGTCCAGTATCTTCTCATCATAATTGATACTATAAGCACTTTGCAGATACCTCAATGCAAACTCGTATCTTCTTTGAATCATATATATTGCAGCGACTTGCTGGTAGTCTTTGGCAGACTTCGTATGTTCTACAAGAGCGAGGGCCAACTCCTTAGCCTCTTCATACCGTTTCAGCTCTATTGTAGCGGCGATCTTATAACGCTCCAGTTCCGCATCTACCTCATCTTTGTCAAGCTCCCTCTTGTATACAGCTATCTTGTCCAGGGCTCTTTCGTGTTGCCCTGCTTGTATCATTGTTATCAACTCTTCATTGCGGTACTCTGGCTTATGTGATTTTTCATACAGAAGCTCGAACAAGGCGATCGTAGAGTTGGCGTCGCCCCGGCTTCTCGCATACAGGGCGAAGATCGCCAGGCGGTCCTCGTCCTCAAAGCTTTTGACATTCGAAGGTATATTCTCCTGATGAGATGAGCAGGCACTAAAAAGCAGACTGAACAGTATTAAGAACAGAGAAAAAACTCTATACATTGTCTTCCTTAAATATTATGCCCGGACACTCGCTACGGAGTTCGTCCTCATGCTTCTTAAAATAGGGCCAGAAAGGAAAGCTTCGACACTGAGCAGGACGGACAGGATATATCCCGCATCCCTGTATCTTTCTATCAAAGAAGATACAGTCATACGAATCCTCTATTAGACGTTCTTTTATCGAGAACTTATAGCCTTTTTTAAACAGATACAGCTCTTTAAAATCAGCCGCCGGAAGCTCCAAGTGCGCCGAAATGGCTTCCATCTCTTTTTGATTGAGATAGATATAGCCGCTCTCCCCCGTACAGCATCCGCCCCCGCACCCTTCACAGGCATTGGGATCAAAACTGTAATTATAACCTTCTTCGTTCATTAAAGGGTACATTTTATACTGTGCGTCCTTGCTTTTTTATAGATTTCCTGGGCTGCTTGAGAAAACTCATCTTTGTCAAAGGCGATAAAGGGTTCTCTCGTCTTCATCAATGAGCGCGAACCTTTTCGTGCCTGAACCATGACCAAAGAGGCTTTTCTGTCTATCTTAGGATGAACAAACTGTACCGTCTCGATCGTCAGTTTTGCTGCGCTCAGTTCGCTGCAGATCCTCTGAAACTGTTGGGGGTCATAACAAAAGATAAAATGCCCGCGCGGACCTAAAAGTCGCGAGACTTTTTTAAAAAATTTGTTCATGGGCAGATGCGTGTTGTATCTTGCTGTATGACGCATCTCGTTTTCGCTTTTTGATGAACCCTCATGATAAAAAGGCGGATTAGAGATAATAAGGTCAAAGCCCTTTTCATCATTAAACTCTAAAAAATCGCTCTGATGCATGATATAATCTATCCCATTGACCTCGGCATTTTTTGTCGTGTATTGGCAAAACGCCCACTGCTTGTCAATCCCTTCGGCCTGGACCTTGTTATCCCGTGCGACTAACAGTCCCAAGACTCCGCAGCCGCTTCCCACATCGAGCATGCGACCTTTGATATTAAAAGAAGAGATGAAATCATAAAGATACACCGAGTCGCTGTTGTAACAGTATCCCTCTTGAGGCTGGTATAAAAGCAGTTTCTTACCTTTTTAGCTATACTTTTAAAATTAAAGTGATTATATCTTATTTCTTCTATTTAAAGGTTAAAAATGATTATTATTCCTGCCCGTCTGGCTTCCACACGCTTTCCGAAAAAGGTCTTAGCCGACATCGGTGGACTCCCTATGGTCATTCGAACAGCCAAACAGATCGAGCATTTGGATGATATCGCCATTGCCACAGATTCGCAAGAAGTCATTGATCTGTGCCAAGGATATGGATACAAGGCCATGATGACCTCGGAAACCCACAAAAGCGGTACTGACCGCATCAATGAGGCCGCAAAGATTCTTAATCTAAAGGACGATGACATCATTGTCAACATCCAGGCGGATGAACCCTTCATCGAACCGAGCGTGGTTGACTCTATCATCAAACGTCTGAAGGAGCTTCAGGGCCAAAACGAGTCTTTTATCATGGCATCTTGCTACAATGCAGTCAATAACGATGCCGCCCAAGACCCCAATCTGGTGAAGGTCATCATGGATATAAACCATAATGCGATCTACTTCTCACGTAATCCTATACCTTTTAACCGAAGCGGTTCGGCAGCCTATTTCGGTCATATCGGGATATACGGCTTTACGAAAAAGAGTCTGCATGATTTTTGCGAACTTGATGATGCGCCGATTGAAGACATTGAAAAACTGGAACAGCTTCGTGCCATTTATCATGGCAAAAAGATCTCTATGGTCAAAGTAGCCAGTACAGGCTTTGGCATCGACACGAAAGAGGATCTGGCAAGAGCCAAACAGATATTTCTTGGCGAATAATCAGTCCAGTATCTTCCTTGCCAAGACATAGAGGTTATTGCTGGGATGGCAGATACTTTTAAAGAGTTCTTTGAGTTCTCTGTCGTAGGTGATAATGTATATATCGGCTTCTCTGGGAGCCAGAGCCTTGAAGTTCTCCAGCAGCACCCCGTCTGCCACATTTTTTCCGTGATCACATTTTGTAAAATTGAAGGAGTTCAGTGTCTTTCCAAAGTCATACAGGTCCGCTTCCCATTCCGCTTTGAAGAGGTAGAGGGAGTCGGGATTGCAGGAGATATAAATGTCTTCATCTTCTATCTCAAAGGGTTCGATGATATGTGAAAACATAGGCGAAACATTCGAAAAGTTTTCTATATCCCAAAAGAGGTAGGACTTTTTACTCTTGGACGCCTGCTTTTTGTTGAAAAGTGTCAATCGCTTAGAGATATTCAGATTTACATAGGCGTTATCATTCACGAACTCTATCTGCTGTTTAAGCTCACGCGCATCATCGCCGCAGCGTTTGAACATCTCGCACAGTTCGATATACATATCGAGCTCAAGAAGCTCATCACCAGAGCCCCCTCTTTGATAATGTTCAAAACTTTTTATCTTCTTGGGCGAATACAGAAGGTTTACGTTAAAAGACTCATTCGTTTTAAAAGCACGGATCACACGCACGAAAATCTTATAAGCATTTCTTGTCGGAGCAAGTTCGATCTTGCCGTAATACTTTTTATTGATAATGACTTTTTTCATATTTGGATTATATCGAAGATTTTCTTTTTCGGACCGCGCAGTTATTCCTGCTATTCAGGTACGATACTCCTTTAACCCTTGGTTTTTAAGGTTCAAGCTCCAGGATAAAACCCCTAACTATCAAGAAAAAAAGATACAATTACAGAGATAAACGCGAAAAAGGTAGCTCGGATATGCAGAGGATAGCCATTATTGGAGCGGGTGCGGCAGGATTGATGGCTGCGATAACGGCATCCAGATCGGATATAAAAATAGACCTATACGAGCAGAACACAAAACCCGCCAAAAAGATACTGGCCTCGGGAAACGGGCGCTGCAACATCTCCAACACCACCCTCTGCAGTGCCGACTATTTTGGCCAAAGACCGGAGTTCAGCGACTTTGCCCTTAAGAACTTCGGCTTTTCTCAACTTCAAAAGTTTTGCAAGGGTATTGGCCTCTTGCTTAATGTACTTGATGACGGAAGGGCCTACCCCCTTTCAAACGAGGCCAAGTCTGTGGCCCTTAGTTTTGAGACCTATGCAAAAGAGCGTGGAGTAGAGATATTCAATGAATATCCCATTAGCCAGATCGACAAAAAAGAGCATAAATTTTATCTGCATACCCCCCTTAGTGTTTCCGAGCCCTATGACAAGGTGCTCCTGTGCACAGGAAGTGAGGCGGCTCCCCAACTTGGAGGTTCCTCCCAAGGCTATGTACTGGCATCATCTTTGGGACACACTATTATTCCTACCTACCCCTCCTTGGTACAGCTGCATATCAACTCATCTATTCATGAAAAACTCTCGGGTTTAAAACTAGATGCCGAGGTCACGCTCTTTCTTAATTCCAAGAAAGAGCAGAGTATCAAAGGAGATATCCTCTTTACAAAATATGGTATCTCAGGCTTTGCTATCTTGGATATCTCTCAAATGGCTTCAGAAGCGCTGCTCAACTATAAGGCTGTCGATATCTCTCTTGACCTGCTTCCAAGGTTTGACAGGCAGAGTCTCGGCAGCCAGCTCTTGCAGATGTGTCAGAGCCTGCCCTCCCACCCTATTGAAATTATACTCTCCGGCCTGCTTCCCATAAAGCTCTCCAGGGTACTGCTTGAAGATACAAAGATCTCGCCTCAGACACGGGGAAAAGAGGTCCATACAAAGATGGCCAAGCAGATTGCCACTAAGATAAAAGCTTGGAGGTTTGAGATCAGCGACACACACGGCTTTAAACATGCAGAAGTCAGCGGAGGAGGCGTAAATACAGATGAAGTGGATGAAAAGACGATGGCGTCTAAAAAGTGCAAGGGACTCTATTTTGCCGGTGAAGTACTCGATATCGTAGGACGACGGGGCGGGTTCAATTTTCACTTTGCCTTTGCCAGCGGATATTTGGCAGGAAAAGAGCTGAGCAAGGCTTAGCGGACCTCAAACTCTCCCGAAAACTCTTCATTGCTTTGAAACTGTTCGATGCTATCCACTCTTGAACCTAATGAGCCTACCTCCAAGATAGAGATAAACTCAGCGAAATCATCATCATCCAAAGAGGCACCCGCTTCGACGGATCCATCTTCCAGATTTTTTACATATCCGCTGAAGCCTTTCTTTTGTGCATTTTCACATACCGTTTTTCGATACCATACCCCTTGGACTTTTCCTGAAATTATAAACTGATAATTTCCCATTTTAGATTCCTTTAGGTTATGATAGCAGATAAGGTGAACGATGACAAGAACAACATTAGGTATTGATCTGGGCGGATGTATGAGCGGAAACTCCGCCTATGCCCTTATAGAGTGGGACTCCCGTCGCGCGAGAGTGATCAAACTGTTCAAAGAACCCAGACATAAAGATCATATCCGCTGTTTGACATTCATAAAAGAGACCCTTATAAGGCATGAGGTAGATGCTATAAGTATTGATGCCCCTTTTTCCCTGCCAAAGGCACTAATAGACCCAGCGTTTAAAGCCCCTGCACGAGAAGCTCAGGGCGAGATAGCGAACCCTTACCTCTTTAGATATACAGACTACTGGTTATATAAGTGCTACGGTTTACGGCCTATGCCGCCTGCGGGAGACAGGATAGGAAGGCTTACGGCCCGTATGATTGAACTGCTTCATTTTTTTGACTACCAGGCTCCTTTGCTTGACCTGTCTCAGAGGAAGACCCCTGTTTATGAGGTTTATCCCAAGCAGATCGCCCTGGCCTTGGGGTACGAAAAGTATAAAGAAAAAAGCCGGGAGCTCTTAAGCAAGTTTGGTCTCGACAATCTAGAAGATGAGCATCTGCTGGATGCTGTTTTGTGCTCCTATTGTGCTTCCGAGATTCTTAACAACCGAACCGTTTTTCCGCCTCCTGAAGCACAAGACGAAGGTTGGTGCTACCCTCTTGTCACCAGAGAAAACCCCTTATAAGCTGTTTTCTTTAGATATTTTTAATCAATTGCTTGCTAGGATTAAGCATAGTTCTAACAAAAGGCTGTAGATTGCAAAGCTTAAAGCGGTTGGTGCGTACTTTTTTTTTCCCTACCATTTGGCTTGCCGATCATATCAGCATACTTAATAAGTTTCTACTCTTCCTTTCTCTGAATATCCTTGCCCTCTCCTATCTTAGTATCTCCTACCTGAACGAACTTGAACATAAGGTCCAGATAAATCAGGAAAAAATCGAAGTGCTGACGCTCAATGAGGCTCTTTTTTCGCTTGTAAGCTCGCTTCAACGCACAAGAGCAATCACCAATGCACGATTGAGAGGCGATAAGCGGTTTAACGGAGACCTACAGGAACTGTACGAGCAGAATCTAATCTTAGCAGGGAAGCTGGATAAGCTTTTCAAACAGAGCTGGATAGATACAAAGCTCACGATTCAATGGAAAAGACTGTATGCTTTTGTACATGCAAAGAACTTTTTCTCTGATACGAACACTCCTCATTTTATTTTTGAATCATTTTCATACCATATTGGACAAGCAATACAGCTTATTCATACATTAGCCCACTCTTCCAGCCTCTTTATTCAGGGTAGGGAGAGATACTATTTCAACAGTCTGCTCTTATATGATATTTTGCCTCCTTTCATCGAAACGCATTCTCAAATGAGGGGTCTGGGAACAGGCATACTTGCCGAGAAAAAGATCACAGCGGATCAAAAAAAAAGACTCTCCCTGCTTAAGCATACTTTTTTGCTGCAACTACGCCAGACAAAAGAGTATATGGATTACTACGATCGATCATCCGATACCAGTAAGCACAAGAGAGACAAGGACCTTAGGGTTCCAAAAAGCATAGCTATGCTTGACAAGATTCTATTGAACGAGGATACAAAACTCTCAAACAAAGAGTACTTTGACACGTTTACAGAGACAACAGATAGCTATATCTTATTGCATAGAGAACTGAACAAAGAGCTTTCAAACGACCTCATGCAGATAAAACAGAAGCAGAAACAACATCTGTTTTTAAGCTATGCCGGTATCGCCACACTAATCTTTTTACTTGTCTATCTGCTAATCGGGCTGCTTATCTCGACGCGCTTTTTTGTCAAATCCTTTTTAGATACGACCCAAAAGGTTATCCGCGGAGAGCTTAGTTCAAGACTCAATATAGCTACAAAAAACGAGTATGGAGAGATTGCCAAAGGACTTAATACAATGATTGAGAACCTGGAGCAAAACACCAAAATGATCGATCAATATATTGATACGTCCCAAACCGATCTCAGAGGGATAATCACTTCAGTCAGTTCTGCTTTTGCCCGTCACAGCGGGTATTCAAAAGAGGAACTTATAGGTTCGGACCACAACATTTTGCGTCATGCTCAAACACCCGATAGCCTTTACACGAAGATGTGGGCGCAGTTGGTAAAAGGTGAAACATGGGAAGGCGAGATAAGAGACCAGCACAAAGACGGTTCTGATCTTTGGGTGGAGATGATAATCACGCCTAAATACGACGAAAAGCACAGGCATATAGGATATATCAGCATACGCCGCGATATTACCAATCAAAAGAATATCGAAGAACTCTCCATTACCGATTATCTCACGCAGGTCTATAACCGGAAATATTTCAATGAAAACCTCAAAAAGGCTATAAGTCTGTATCAGCGCTACCATACCCCATTTACCCTCCTTATGTTCGACGTTGATAATTTTAAAAAGATCAATGACAGCTACGGTCACCTTGTAGGGGACGAATGTCTTATCCAGCTGTGCGCGCTTATTAAAACCCACCTGAGGGACAATGATCTGCTCGCTCGCTGGGGAGGGGAAGAGTTCATGGTCTTACTGCCTCATATCAATAAAGACGAAGCGATAAATATCGCACAAAAGCTGCGCTCCTTAGTCGACGAACACACCTTTGAGGACGTATCCAAGATGACCGTCTCTTTTGGTGTAGCAAGCTTTTTGGAGAATGACAGTTTTGATACTATTTTGGAGCGAACCGACAGGGCTCTTTACCAGGCCAAAGACAAGGGGCGGAATAAAGTGGTGTTTTTATGATGCTGCAGCTTATTGAAAACCTGGGGTCGATAACGCTTCGTTTTTTGAGCATCTTTTACGAAGCCCTCTATTTTACCTATCAATGCCTTTTTAAACTTTTGCAGAGAAAGTCTTATAACTCCGCGACCTATGAGATCTTGATCAAACAGATCTATTTTACAGCCGTCCAGGCCCTGCCTATCTTGTCCCTTTTCGGTCTTATCTTTGGCATGATCTCGATCGCTTTTATCGTCCATTTGGCCCTGGATTACGGCTTGAAGGACCATATCGGAGCTCTCATCATCGCCCTTGTCTTCAATGAGTTTTCTCCTCTGATGACAGTCCTTATCGTCTCCCTTCGTTCAGGGGCGGCTATCAATACAGAAATCGCGGTAATGAAGGTCTCTAATGAGCTGAACACGCTCAAGGCCTTTCATATCGGTATCATTGAATATCTTTTTTTGCCTCGTATCATTGCCGGCGTGGTCTCTGTTATTTTACTCTCTTCGTTTTTAAGTATTATCATGTTCTTGAGCGGCTACATCTATCTTTTGCTCTTTTTCGAAACGGGTTTGGACCTGTTTATACGCACATTGATGCATGCCATCAGCATGGACGATTTCTATCTTTTCTTTATAAAGAGCCTGCTTTTCGGCTTTTTTGTCACACTTATCCCTATCTATTCGGGGCTTAAGACGAGTATGAGCTATACCGGCATTCCCATCGCTGTTTTAAACGGGATGGTGAAGCTCATCATCGCCATTATGTGCATAGAGGTGGTACTATTACTAATCCAATACATGTAAGACTCTTCTCAAGCCGTGAGAAGCTTCACAGCTTTGTAGAAGACGCCTACCGGAACAAGAGCAATCGCTTTGTCTCATCAGACACTCCTCTTTTATCTAACCTCTCTATGCTGGAAAACATCGCTCTTGTCCTGCAGGTGCATGAACATCTGAGTCGAAAAAAAGCCAACAAAGAGGTTTATCATGCACTGAACTCTTTGGAACTTGAACATATCGCACAGCTTCGGTATGAGGCATGCAGTGATAAAGAGATGTTTTTCGTACAGCTTATTCGTGCAAGCATTCAAAAAGATGCTAAAATCATCATAGAACAACCCTTTATGCTCTTGAGCGAGGAGATGAACCTGGACTTTATCTTAGAGAGTTTGGATGCTCTTCGTATCGAGTACGGGAGAGTTCTTATTATCGATTTAATTCATCAAGAAAACTACTACAGGGAGGGTAGATGTCATATCGAAATATAGTGCTGAGTGTCGGTTTCTTTATTCTATCAACCTCTCTTCTTATCATTGTTTTTCTGGTCTATGTTATCGATAAGAAAGGCATGTTTGAGTCGCATACGCAGTACCGGCTCATCGCATCAAATGCTGAGAACATTGAAGAGGGGATGCCTATTCTATTTTCCGGTTTTGAAGTGGGTCAGGTTGAAGACTTGGGTCTGTATGAAAACGGAGAGGTCCTCGTTACCATCTCTATCCCTGAACATAATAAGAAATGGCTGCGCTCTGACGCACGTTTTTTACTGGAGAACCCGCTTATAGGAAAGGCAAAAATTACACTACGGTCTTCGATCAACTATCCCCCCTTGGAAGAGAAGGTCATCCTTAGAATGCAGATCAAAGACGGTATTAATGAGATTATCACCAATATACAGCCAGTTATCCTTGAGCTTCAAAACATTGTGAGTAATATAAACGCCCTGAGCGATTCTCTTGCCGATAAGAATGCGAGTTTTCAGACCTCTCTTAAACATGCCGAGACCTTTTCGCAGAGACTGGCCTCCTCCCCTAACCTTTTACACACGGTCACGGGAGATGAAAAGAGTGCTTCGAGACTCCATCAGGCAATTTCCCAACTCAACCTTGCCCTAGAAGACATTCGTTCCCTTGTTCAAAACACCGACAAAGGAATTAGCGAGATCAGGGAGGAGGTTGTCAAGCCTGCAAACCGTAGTATAGAAGAGCTTGATCTGATCTTTAAAGATATTCATCAAAAACTTCAAGAACTCGACGGTACCGTCAAGGCCATCGGACAATCGGATAAGGACATCAAATATTTCAAAGACGAGATGAAGCGCCTTCTCGATGAGGCCAATGAGATATCCGCGCGTCTAAACAGTCTGATAGGTGAAGAGCCTCAAGAAAACATAAGACTACCCTAAGGAGGTGCCAGATGCGAATAAAGAGCTCTCTGTTTGTACTTTTTTTCCTGCTTACGGCCTGCTCCCGTTCCGTGCCTGAAAACCAATGGCAATATCAGGCATCTGCCATGTCTCAAAAATATCAAGAGCATTTTTTACAAAAGAAGAGCTTTAGGGCCGAGCTTGACCTCTCCCATGCCAGAAGTCTGGCCAGGCAATCGGCTGAACTCTCTACCCTTATTGACATTGAGCTCACCTCCTGTGCTATGGAACTGGGCGTCCTGGCTCCCCATCCCTGCAAAAATGCCTTAGAGCTATTAATCTTGGACCCTGACCCCTCTCAAAAGGCCTATTTTCACCTGCTCACCGCACAGTTTTCCTACGGTGAGATCTCTCTTTTGCCGGCCCAATACCGCGATTTTGCCAAAGCCTTTTTGGATGAAGACACTACCAGAATCAACAGGGCCCTGGGCAGGATCGAACCTCTCTCTTCCAGGCTCGTTGCCTCTGCCCTCTCCAGAGAGAAGATAGATGAAAAAAACATACAAGAGCTTATCAAAAGACTCTCCTTTAAAGGGTACAAGAACCCTCTTTTAAGCTGGTTAGAACTTCAGATGAGACGGGAGCAAGACCCTCGAAAGAAAGCACGCCTCAAGGCAAAGATCTCCGTCTTAACTTCCGACTAATTTAAGATATGTATAATTATTTTGTATTTACAAAAGGATTATTTATGACAGGATTGATTGTCCTAGCCCTTATCGGTCTGATATTAGTTTATATGTATAACACCCTCATCTCGCGAAAAAATCAGGTCGAAAACATCTTCGGTAGTGTCGATGCTGTCTTGAAAAAGCGTTTTGATCTTATTCCCAATCTTGTTTCTTCCGTTCAGCAGTATATGAGCCACGAAAAAGAGTTACTTGAGAAAATAACACAATGGCGTTCACAGGCGATGAAACCGGGTATCAGTGACGAAGAGAAGATCCAACTCGATCAAAAGATGAGCGGAGCTCTCGGTTCCATTATGGTAGCCGTCGAAAACTATCCTGAGTTAAAAGCCAATGAGAACATCATGCACCTGCAACGTACACTGACCGAGGTAGAAGCTCAGATATCAGCAGCAAGGCGCGCTTATAATCAAGCCGTAACCGATTATAATAATACCATTGAGATGTTTCCGACGAATATCATGGCAAACCTCCTGCACTATGCCCGCAAGGCCGTGTTTGAGACGGAAGAGCATGAACGCAAAAACGTCAACGTCAAAGAGCTGTTCAACCGTTGATGAAGAAATTAAGCGAACTTACCGACTTTTTCTATAATGAACTGCATCCGGATCTTAAAAAACTGGAAAACGACAGGAAAAAACTGGCTAAAAGACTGGTCTATGTCGGGATCGGGATTTCCCTGCTCTCTTTGGGCATAACTTACGCTATCATTGCAAATTCCCACTCCTACTCGGAAGCAGACTTTGCTCCTATTATCATCGGTTTTGCTCTGTTTATGTGGACGAAAAAAATGATGAGCAAGGATTATGCCCACGAGTTTAAAAACAATATTATCCACCCTCTCATAAATCAGATCGATGACTCCTTGCAGTACAGAAAGAGCCTGCATATCCCTCAAGGAGAGTTTCAGGCTTCCAGACTCTTTAGAAAAGAGATAGACCGTTACAAGGGAAATGACCTTGTCAAAGGCGAACTCGACGGGGTAAAGCTCCGTTTTTCTGATGTGCATGCCGAATATGAAAGCAAGGACTCCAAGGGAAGAAGCTCTTGGCATACTATTTTCCAAGGCCTCTTTATTATTGCGGATTTCAATAAAGAGTTCAACGGCCATACAACTATATTTCCGGATAAGGCGGAAAGGCTCTTCGGCAAACTCATCGGTTCATGGCTGCAGAGACACAACATGTCTCAAGAAGCCCTGATCAAGATGGACGATCCCCTCTTTGAACAGCACTTTGTCGTGTATGGAACCCATCAGGTCGAAGCACGTTATATCTTGACACACTCCATGATGAAACGTCTGCTAGACTTCAAAAGACGCTCAAAAGTGCCTCTATACATCAGTTTCATCGACAAGAAGATCTATCTGGCACTGGCCTACAACAAAGACCTTTTTGAACCGAGTGTTTTCAGTTCGCTTCTTGAATACTTATTGGTCAAAGAGTATATATCGACACTCCAGTTAGCAACGGGTATAATTGAAGAGCTCAAATTAAATCAGAAGCTCTGGAGTAAAATGTGATGAAACCATTTGTACTGCTGTCAATCGCAGTTCTAAGCTTTGCTATGGAGATGGGAAAGCCTCCCGAGGGTATCGTTCTTCAAGAAGAGAGCGGCGGAAAGATTTCGGGAAAACCCTTTTCAAGCAGTATGCTCACAGAGAAGGCACATCTCCTCTTTTATGTGGACCCTGATGAAAAAGAGCTCAATGAGCATGTCAGTGAGGCTTTGAAGAAAGAGAGGTTTGAGCGAAGCAGATATGCCTCTGTTACTGTTACCAATATGGCCGCGACCCGACTTCCAAACTTTGCTATTGCCCCCAAACGTAAAGAGAAGCAAGAAGAGTATCCTGACACTCTTTATGTCAAAGAGCTGCAGAGTGTTCTTGTAAAAAAACGGGACCTGGAAGATGACAGCAGCAATGTTCTTCTTTTTGGCCTGTCTCTTATACACATCTGACGCTGCCGACGAAAGTGTCGGTGT
>CAXGZT010000043.1:0-15360 GCA_964014335.1 uncultured Campylobacterales bacterium
ACTTATAGTACTATCTTCTAAATATTCTTTTATACAATAATTATATTGTTGAGTATAATCAATCGATGAGTTCCATTGAATTTTTATTTCTTTATTTATATTTTTAATAATATCATTATTAAAAAGTCCTTGTCCTTTCATGCTTTTTTTAATCCATAAGTTCCAATCAAAATTATTGGATATATTGTAATCTTGAAACAACTTACTTTCAATCCAACCTAGTACTCTAATTGTTGGTCTTAAACATTGTTTATGGATTAATCCTATTTCATTAGATAATCCGATTTCATCAATCTCTGCAATAATTGAATTATTTTCAGATATAGCTTTTCCACATTCTATACATTTTAATAATTCCTTATTAGCTTTAAATCTTGATACAAGGCTATTTGTGTATAGTTTTGCACAATTACTATGTTCAATATAATCTATATCTTTTGCAGGAATAAATAGTACAGAAGAATTTTCAAAGTCATCTTTATTATCAATCATAAATGACTCTATTCTTTTATTTGAAGAAGCTCTGAAAATTAACTCTAATGATGTTGAATTATCAGATAAAAGACATCTATTATTAGTAAAACTGACTTTTTTATTACAGTCTTCATCAAATCTATATAGTTCAATTATAAAATAATCTGTATTTTTATCTATTCTAAGCTTATCTATTAATTCTTTATTAGATTTACATAATAAAACTTCCTTACCTGATGCTATGTTTAAAGTATCAAGATTTGGTTGTAAAAAATCATCAAATTCTAATTCTACTTTATCTTCAGTAGTCTTACTGCCTTTTAAATAACTATTGTATTGTTCGTATAAATTTGTATAGTTTACTACTAATCTTTGAGATGCATAAGTTAAACATTTACTAATCATAATTTCCCATACAATTGAAGGGTCAATTATTGTATTAACATGTATTAGAAGTAAAACTGATTTTTCAATAGGTGAATTTGATTCAATGTCAAAATTGTTAATAAATACTCTTTTTGAGAATGAAATAAACTCATCTTCTGACATATTGCATTTAGTATAATATTTGAATAGCTTTTTTACTATTTTTCTATATTTATCCAAGGTTTCTTTTTCTGATTTATTAAGAGGATTTTCTGTAAATGCTAAATCATTAAGTCGTATGCTATCTGTAAGCTTATTAAGTTCTCTTGTTATTTTTGATGAAGAATAAGAAGTAGTAATTAAACAAAAGTATTCATTAGTATTATTATTTAAATATTGTTGTATAAATTGGTCAATTGTTTTATAAAAATCACTTGCTTTACTATCAGATAAATTTACTTTTCTTTTAATTTGACAAAATAGTTTTTCTTGGTTATTCAATTTTATAATTAAATCATCAATCTTATCAATTCCTTCTAATTGTATAGAATGAATTATTTTTTTATTAAATTTATGACTATTAAAAAATAATGATATTTCAGTTTCAAATAAGCATGTTAATAAAAAAGTTGCTGATACTCTTTGTTGATAATTAATTCCTGCATTAGTTGCAGAACCTGCCCCATTATTCATTTAACCTTCTTGTATCTTGGGATAACTCTTTAATATCTGACATAATATATAAGTAATACTGAAATCGTACTAATGTCTGATATTCTCTACGCCTTTGTGGGAGCTTCTTTTGGAGACTAAATGTCGATGCATCCGTCGCTAAAGCTTAAGTAGGGGGGATAGCAATGTATCGACTCATTATTTGATCGCCGGTGTGTGAGAAAAATGTACCAAAAAGTCATGCTTTAAAAAACAGTCTCGTGAACGTTCGTAAAAAAGGAGGTCTTAACTCCTATGCAGTGGAAGGGCTTGCCTCTTCTATGCGTGTCGTTACTTCTTTAACACCCCTTGATTATGGCAAAAATAGAGTCCGGGTCTCTCTAGGATGAACAGCTGAGTTTAATATTCCTAGACTCCATCGGTGTTGGTCTGCATAAATATTCGGATTCTGGGTGCTCATCAAAGGGGGCTAAAGCGACTTTGAGCAGTTCATTTACCATCTCAAAGTCATCTCCTTCCGCTTTTTCTATAGCCTCTTGGAGAATATGGTTTTTAAGTATATACTTTGGATTGGCCTTTAGCATTTTTTCGTGGCGCGCAGTTTCACCAAGGGTCTCTTTTTCTAGGCGTTGGGTATATCTATCCAGCCACGTATCCAGAGGTCTTCTGTTAACAGATATATCCAAGATATCTGATTTGTCTCCCTTAAAACGGGAAAGCTTTCTAAAGAACTGCGTGTAGTCTATGCCTGCATCCGCCAAGGCTCTAAGCATATTTTGATACAGTTCTTTATCTTCATCTTGTTTTGTATGCAGACCCATTTTTTCATATAATATCTGCGAGTAGACAGTTTCATAGCTACTCCAAAAAGTGTCATCCAGTATCTCTTCTGAGCGCGCATAGTCTATTAAGGGAGAGAGTACGCGAGCGAGCAAATCTAAATTCCAATGCGCCCTTCCCGGTTGGCTCCTAAAACTGTAAAGACCCAGTTTATCGGTATGGTTACAGACATAGTTTGGATCATAGTCGTCTAAAAATGCAAAGGGGCCGTAGTCTATGGTTCTGCCGTCTATAGACATATTGTCGGTATTCATCACCCCGTGGTTGAAACCAACGCTCTGCCAGGCAGCTACGGTTGTTGCCGTGTTTTTCACTATCTCGGCATACATCTTCAAGTATATCTCTTCACTCCCTTTAAGATAAGGAAAACTCTCTTCGATAACATAATCGGCAAGTTCTTTAAGTTTCTCGTGTTCTCCCGACGCATTAAAGTACTCAAATGTCCCGAACCGAACCCATGTAGGTGACAATCGTAATACGATCGCACCTTTTTCCCATCTCTCCCTTGCTACATCTGTATCGCTTCCTATTAGCGCTAAGGCACGCGAGGTCTCGATGCCAAGACCATGCATCGCCTCGGACATAAGGTACTCGCGTATGGATGAGCGAAGGACTGCTCTGCCATCACCAAGACGGGAGTAAAGGGTGAGTCCAGCGCCTTTTAGCTGCAGGTTTTGCCCGTTGACCTTACCTAGGTTTATCGCTCTTCCATCACCCAAGCGTCCTGCAAACTCGCCAAACTGATGTCCGGCATAACACATGGCAAAAGGCTCGGACCCTTTCAGTCTCGTCTTTCCGTTGACAATATCGATGAGCTCAACATCCAGAGCTAAATCTTCATCAACGCCCAAGAGTTTTGCAGCACTCTGTGAAGTGGAGATAAGAAAAGGTTTGTCGAGCGGTGTTGGATCTACTTTTTCGTAAAAAACAGGCTTGTGACTTAAATAGGGTGTTGTCAGTTTTAGGTTTGAAAATTTCATAATGAGTTTTTATCAAGTTAGCGATTAAAACCTGCTACTCATTAAAACTGGATTATATTTTTAGGATATGATTAAGATAAATAGATAAACCTCATATATGAATACACTGATCTAGTGAATTTGCGTAATAAAGTATGTGATAAACGAATGATATTGAGTTTCAGTAAAGTCGGTAACTGTGAATTTTGCAAGGGGTTTGTGTGATGGTGACCCCAAGGAGATTCGAACTCCTATGGCATGGATGAAAACCATGAATCCTAACCATTAGATGATGGGGCCAAAAAAGTATTTCAACTTAGAAAACTAAGTGAAAATGGTGTCCTGTGATGGACTCGAACCATCGGCATCCTCATTAAAAGTGAGATGCTCTACCAACTGAGCTAACAAGACGTTTTACAAGCACTTTGTGTTTGTGGACGGGAATTATAGGAGAATCTTTCTTCAATGTCAAGAGCATCTGCAATAAATATGAGTTTTTTCCAGATAGCATACAATTCGTAAGCTATTTGTTTTATTTTACCTGCTGAAATTTGTCCGTTTTGTGCATTGTTTAAAGGTAGAGCATCCTGAAATTGGATAAAATCAGGCAAATGATTTTATTTGAATACAACTATATGTTTTTATTATTGTTGCCTGTAATCTATTGTCTGTATAAATGTCGCGAGGAGATCGTTAAACGTGTCTTCGTGCATCTTGAGCTTTTTACTCTAAAGCGTCCCCGTTTTTGGCTACAAGACATTTTAAAACTTCTTATTGCGCTTTTGCTGGTCGGCAGTCTGGCCTCGCCTGTGCTTGTCGACAAGAGTAATCCTCTGAATCGAAGAGGGATCGATATCGTTCTCTCTATCGATGCCAGCGGGTCTATGCGGGCCTCGGGTTTAAGCGAAACGCGAGAGACGCGTTTTGAAACGGTTCAGCGTGTAGTGCGGGACTTTATTTCAAAACGATTGAACGATAATGTCGGTGTCGTCCTTTTTGGGGATTTTGCCTTTATCGCTTCACCCGTTACCTATGAAAAAGAGATCGTCTCCGAGATGGTCTCCTATCTTCAGACGGGGATGGCGGGAGACAACACGGCGATAGGTGAGGGGATAGAGCAGTCCATCCGTGCGCTCAGCTTTTCAAAGGCAAAGAACAAGGTCATAATCCTACTCTCTGACGGCGAACATAACAGCGGGCGTATCTCGCCCAAGGCTGCCGTGAAGATCGCGCAAGAGCGCAACATCAAGATCTATACGATTGCCGTAGGAGACTCTTTTGATCCGGCCGTACTTCGGGAGATCGCCTCGCAGACAGGCGGAAGATCCTATGCCGCGGTGAATGAAGATGAACTCAAAGAGGTATATGAACAGATCAACAAGATGGAAAGTTCCAGGATAAAAAGCCAGCAGTTTTTGAAAAAAGAGTATTTTTATCAGTACCTCCTGCTTTTTGCTTTTTTTCTTTTGAGCTTTTATCTCTTACGTCGTTTCAGGGGGAATGCATGACTTTTTTGTCTCCCGGGTTTCTTTGGCTCGGTCTGGTCCTGTTGCTTATGATGCTTTATCGAAAAAAGAAAAAAGAGCATGATATTTCGCAGCAGGCGCGCTACAAGCTTCTCTTTTTGTATGCGTCCTTGATGATGATGGTCTTGGCTCTTGCCAGGCCTGTTCTGGAACAGGCCCCCATCAAACAGGAGTATGAAGGAAGCGAGGTCGTCATCGCCCTGGACCTCTCCTACTCTATGCAGGCAAAGGATCTTCAGCCCAATCGTCTGGAAGCTTCCAAAGCCTTCATCAAAGAGCTGATCTCTCAGCGGGTTCACGAACGGTTTGCCCTGCTTGGATTTACGACCAATGCCATCATCCTTTCTCCGCTGAGCTCGGATGCCGAACTGCTCTCCCACCAGCTTGACCTTATACGTCCCGAACTGGTCATCACGAAGGGAACGCATATGGCCTCGGTCTTGGAGCTGAGTACCAAGCTTTCCCGGGTCAAGGAAAAAAACCTCATTATCGTCGGCGACGGGGGAGATGAAGAGGAGTTTTCCGAGGAGATTGGCTTTGCCGGGGAGAAGGGGCTGAGCGTTTCGATGGTAATGATGGCAACCGTCTCGGGTGCGCGACTTCAAGATAAACACGGCGAATGGATGAAGGATGCTTCGGATCATCTTGTCATCACCTCTTCGAATCCGAAGTCAAAGCTCTTGAGCGACGGTACGGGAGGTGTCTATGTCGAAGCAGGGGAGAGCGCCGTGGCAGAGATATCTTCCTGGCTGGATACGCGTGATAAGAAGCTTTCGAGTGCCGACCTTCTGATGTACAAGGAGCTTTTTTATTACCCGCTCTTTTTAGCCCTTCTCTTCTTCCTTCTGGGAGTGACAAAATTGCATCGCTACTTTTTGAAGGCTCTGTTTCTCCTGTTGGCTTTTGCCGGTATCAACGCCCAGGCGGATATGAGAGAGTTCTCAACGCAGAGTTCGGGGGACGAGGCCTTTGTTGAAGAGAGATACCTGCGAGAGCTGGAGGCTTTTAAGAAGAGAGCGTTTCGTTCGCCCGAGGACCATTATAATCTGGGGAATGCCTACTACAGGGCAGGGCAGTATGAGGAAGCGATAAATGCCTATAAGTCGATACGCTCGACGAGTCCTTCCTTGAAGGCCAGCCTTTATCATAATCTCGGAAACGCTTATGTCCGTCTTGAGATGTTTGAAGAGGCAAGGATAGCGTATACCAAAAGTCTGATCATCGCCTACGACAAGGAGACAGACGAGAACCTCCTGCATATAGCGGGGTTCACGAAGCATGAAGGTCTGCAGACGGGTCAGCAAAAAGGCAAAAAGAGAAACGAGAGCAAGAGGGTTCAAGATGCTTCTAAAAAAGAGGGGCAGAAGAAAAAAGACGCAGGCTCTTCAAATATGAAGGTCTCTGCCCAGGCGGGGGCAGGTTCCAAGAGCAAGGGGAAAAAGGTCAAAAACGAGGGACAGGTACAGTTTAACGCCTCTCAGTCCGGCCTCTCTTATCGCCAATACGAACTTATCAACGAGAGGAGAATAAATGAAGAAAATCCTTGGTAGTCTTTTTATCCTGTGTCTAAGCCTTTTTGGCAAGAGTCCTTATGAGTGGAAGGTGGAGCTTTCGCAGAATGAGCTCTATCTGTATCAAAGTGCGGTCTTGAAGATGCAGTGCCGGTTCGGCGAAGAGGGCAAGAACAATGATGTGGAGTTCTCTCCTCCCAAAGATGTTCCGTTCGACTTCGAACTCCTGTCCGAGAACAGGGATATGGAAGAGGGAGGACAGCGTATCACCTATAAATACCTGATCTTTGCCAAGGAGGCGGGGGAGCATGAACTTCGTCTGAAGCCCAGGATGCTTTTCATGACCCAAAGCGCTATTAATAATATTATCATCGGACGCGATAACGTAAACGACCTGGAAGCAGAAAAAGAGATCGCGGAGATACCTCCTTTGAAAATAAAGGTCAAAGAGACGGCCTCCCGGCTCACGGGAGAGCTGAGTCTGAAAACACGGGTCGATAGAAGGGAGCTCTCTGCTTACGAACCGGCCCATCTGGAGATCGTTATAGAGGGAGAAGGGAACTTGCAAGAGCTCAAGCCTGTACTCTTTGATATCGAGGAAGTAGAGGTCTTTAGCGATTCGCCCGAAAGCGAACTTGTGCTGAGTGAAAAAGGATACAGGGGAAAATGGATACAGCGTTTTGCCTTTGTCGCTAAAGAGAGTTTTACTATTCCTTCTGTTTCTGTACCCTATTTTGACCTGGGAACGCAGGAGGAAAAGCTCCTCAAGAGTAAAGGTTTTGATATCACTGTCAAAGCCGAGGGCATCAAAAAAGAGGAGCTTATCGATAAGATTGACCTCCCTTCCGAAAAAATTGATCTTGGGGAGTACCTGGAATACGTCTATTACCTGTTGACCTTTATCTCCGGCTTCGTCGCGGCAAAGCTGTTCAAGCTTCCGCAAAGAAGCCCCAAAAAGGAAAAAGGCGACAAAATCAAACAGGCCAGGAGTGACAAAGAGCTTTTGGAGGTCTTGATAAGATGTGAGAAGAAGCTCTTCTCGAGCGAAATCGAACTTTTGGAAGGCTCGGTATATAAGGGTAACGAAATTGCACTTTCAAAGCTGAAAAAGAGCGCCTTGTCCAAGCTCTGAGGGCGTTCACACTTTTTCTACACAGTTAGAGATTAGTGTTTGCCAAAAATATAAAAGCAGGATGAAAAAGTAATGCTGACTTGCTATAATAAGCTTAATAATTAATAGGACTGAGATAGATGAACGAGAAGATAATTCAGATTAAAGATGAAGTTGCCAAGGTCGTTATTGGCCAAGAGAAGATGATAGACGGACTTTTGATCGGACTTTTGTGTGAAGGGCATATCCTGATTGAAGGTATCCCGGGTTTGGCAAAGACGACAACGGTAAATTCCCTTGCTCAAGCCCTTGGTCTCGGGTTTAAACGGGTTCAGTTCACACCCGACCTGCTTCCATCGGATATTCTGGGCGCGGAGATCTACGACCCGCAAAGAAACGAGTTCAAGATCAAACAGGGGCCTGTCTTTACAAACCTTCTGCTTGCCGATGAGATCAACCGTGCTCCGGCTAAGGTCCAGTCTGCCCTTTTGGAAGTGATGCAGGAGAAGCAGGTGACGATCGGAGAAGAGTCATTTAAACTCTCTCCGCCGTTTTTTGTAATGGCGACGCAAAACCCTGTAGAACAAGAGGGCGTCTACCAGCTTCCCGAAGCGCAGCTGGACCGTTTTATGATGAAGCTCGTCGTCGGTTACAACACCAAAGAAGAAGAGCTCGAGATCGCAAGACGCATAGCAAACAAGACAAATGCGGAAGTCAATGCAGTTATCTCTGTGGATGAACTCGAGGCGCTCAAAAAAGAGGTTTCTGCCGTTCACATGGATGAAGAAGTCGAGAAATATATGATCGAACTTGTTTCGGCGACACGCGATCCCCGGGCTTACGGCCTGGAAGAGGTCGCGGACTATCTGCAGTTCGGGGCCAGCCCCCGTGTGAGTATCGATATCTTCAAAGCGGTCAAAGCGATGGCTTTTTTACGCGGAAAAGATTATGTCTCGCCTGTTGATATCGCCTATATCATCAAAGAGGTGATGCGCCACCGTATTATCTTGACTTATGAGGCAGAAGCGGAAGGGATTACGACGGACCAGGTGATCGATAGGATCGTCGAAGCCGTAGCGATCCCGTAAGCAGTCTAGAATATGTCTAAACTAAAAAAGATTCTAGTCCGAGCCCGCCGCCAGGTCTTCTCTGAACTTATCGGCAACAACCCGTCCATCTTTCAGGGTGAAGGTTATGACTTTATCGAACTGCGCGAGTATATGCCCGGAGACGATATCCGCCGTATTGATTGGAATATTACGGCAAAGATGCGTCAGCCCTACATCAAAGTCTTCAAAGAGGAGCGTGAACTTAATGTTGTACTCGCTTCCATGCTTAACGGCTCCGTCCATTTTGGCTCGAAGAAGTTCAAGCAGGAGTTCATCGCCGAGATCAAGGCTCTGCTCTCTTTTTCGGCTATTCGAAACGGCGACCTCTTAAGCTCTTATATCTTTGCAGACAAGCTTTACAAGGAAAACCGTCCGAGCAAGAAAGTACACGCGGTACACGCCCTGGTCGAAGACGTACTGGAGTTTGATGCCCTGCATAAAAAAGCCGATTATCAATATTTAAGCAAATACCTTATGAAGAGGTTGAAACGCAGATCCCTTATCATTGTTATCGCGGACTATTTTGACCTTCCGGACTTTAGGGTCTTGGCGCGTAAACATGAGGTACTGGCGATTATCGTACGTGATCGTTTGGAAGAACATCCGCCTGCCTTCGGCTTCAGCACGCTTCAAGACCCTGAAAGCGGAGCAGAGCTCGAGGGCGACTTCAACGCCTCGACAATGAAAGCTTATGAGGCGAAGGTGGCCGAACATGATCATAAGCTGTATGAAAGGCTGCGCAAAGACCAGGTCCATTTTGCCAAGATATATACGGACGAGCCTGCTATCGTAAAGCTCAAACGTCTATTTGAAGGAAATATTTAGAATATGAAAGATATCCCGCTTCATGACATTAAGCCTCTTGTCGAGGTTCCCGATAACTCACTGCTTATTCTCAGCCTGATTGCCTTCGTCTCTCTCCTGCTCCTTGCGGGATTGGGGGCGTTCGCGTGGAGGATGTTTAAAAGCTCGAAAGAGGAAAACCTGCGCAAGAGCTATCTTGAAAAAATTCATGCTGTCGATCTAGGCAATGCCAAACAGGCGGCTTACGAGATCAGCGAGTACGGAAAAGTTCTGGCCCTCAGCGATAGGGAGAAAGAGCTGCTTAGGAACCTCGACGAACGCTTAAGCCAGTATAAGTACAAAAAAGAGGTCAAGGAGATCGATGACGAGACCCTAAGCTATTATCAGGTCTTTTTAGAGGTTTTGGATGCTTCTTGAGTTTCCTTACCTGCTACTGCTTCTCTTGGTATTTATCGCCTGTGCCTACTTTTGCAAGCCGCGCCAAGAGAGTCTTATCTTCCCCCATATGAGTCTTTTCGGTTCCGCCTCTATGGCCGCGTCATTGCTGCTGAGGAGTCTGAAATGGCTGGGTATACTCACGCTGGTGATAGCCATGGCCTCACCCTACAGCGAAAGAGAGATAGAGCTTGACCCGCGCGAAGGCTACGATATCGTTCTGCTTCTTGATGCCAGCGAGTCTATGCTTATGCGTGGGTTTGACGAGAGCAACCGTGAGCGTAACCGTTTTGAAGTCGTGCAGGATATCGTGGATGACTTTGTCCGGCAGCGTCCAAATGACAATCTGGGGATGATCGTATTCGGCTCCTATGCCTTTGTCGCCTCTCCTATTACGTATGATAAGCATATCCTTTCAAAACTGCTCAAACAGCTTTATATCGGGGTGGCAGGAAAGCAGACTGCCATCTTTGATTCGATCGCGCAGTCTATTACGCTTATGCAGGAGAACGAGGCCAAAAGTAAGGTCGCCATTCTTCTGACAGACGGTCGTAACACGACGGGAAGTATACCTTATGACGCGGCGATCTCATTGGCACAAAGAGAAGGCGTCAAGGTCTATACTATCGGTATCGGACGTCCGGGCGAGTTTTCGGAGGGAACCCTGGCCCAGATCGCGCAAGAGACGGGCGGCGAATATTTTGCGGCGTATTCGGCCGAACAGTTAAAAGAGGTCTATTCCAATATCAATCGTTTGGAAAAGTCGGAACTCAAGGGTGAGAGATATCTGCACAAGACGCATTACTACATCTATTTTCTTTTTGTGAGTTTTATGAGTCTCCTGCTTTATCTCGTCATCCGTTCGAAAAAGGGGTGGGCATGAGTTTTTTATATCCGATCTTTATCTATCTGATGTTGCCGGTGACACTCATTCTTTTTTACTTTATCATGACGGGTTCGAAAGAGAGTTTTCTGATGTTTGACAAGGCGGTCCTTGAGAAGCTGAGACTCGAGAACAGAAGCCTCGGCCGAAATGCCCGAAATACGCTCTTTTTAAGCTCTTTCATCTTTATGATACTGGCTCTGGCACAACCTGTCTTCAAAGAGGGTGAGCTTGTGGTCGAAGCCAAGAGTGCGGATATCCTTATCGGGATCGATATCTCTGATTCGATGAAGGCTGAGGACAGGTTTCCCAACCGGCTTGATTTTGCCAAGGCCAAGGCCATCGAACTGATCAAGCAAGCGCCTCATAACCGAATAGGCGTACTCGCCTTTGCCAGGCATGACTACATCGTCTCTCCTTTGAGTTTTGACCACGGTTCGGTGGCCTTTTTACTCTCCAAGATCCAAACAGGAAGCATCACAGAGAAGGGTACGCATCTTGACTCGATGCTGCATTCGGCGATCTCCATGTTGGAGCACGCAAAAGAGAAAAATCTTTTGCTCTTCACGGACGGAGGAGACAAGAAAGAGTTCTCCGAAGAGATAGCTCTGGCCAAAGAGAATGGACTGAGGCTATTTATTGTCGGAGTCGGAACGGGCAAGGGAAGTCCTGTACGAAGTCCCGAGGGCGGTTTTGTCAAACACGAGGGGAATATCCTGATCTCAAGGCTCAATAGCGGAATCAAAGAGCTGGCGACACAAACAGGCGGGGTCTATATCGAATCTGTACTGGGAGACGATGATATCCAGGCCATGCTCAAAGAGATCGAATCTATCACGGAAAAGTCGACGATGAAGGAAGAGACCATACCGCAATATACGCAACTCTTTTATTATCCTTTGGCTCTGGCTCTCTTTTTTCTTTTATTGGCCTTTTCGTCTATGCCCAAGTCTGTGGCCAAGGCTTTTCTTCTGTTGGGCCTTCTCTTTGCCGGCCGTGAAGAGGCAAGGGCAGGTCTGCTTGATTTTCAAAAGCTGAAGGATGCTAAAGAGGCTTATGCACAAGAAGAGTATCAAAAAAGCACCGGAATCTACGAAGAGTTTGCAATAAGATCTCCTGAAGCCATTTATAACCTTGCCAACAGTCTCTATAAGGAAAAAGAGTATGAAAGAGCGCTCAAGGTCTACGACGAAGTCAAGACCCCAGACCCTGAGCTCAAGGCTAGGGCTCTTCATAATAGGGCAAATGCACATGTCCAGTTGAAACAGTATGAAGAAGCGCTTAAATCGTATGAAGAGGCACTCAGACTAAAAGAAGACACTCAGACAAAAGAGAACTATGAAGCGGTCAAGAAGTTCCTGCAAGAGCAGAAAGAGCAAGAGAAAAAAGAGAATGAAAAGAGGAAGCAGGAGGCCGAAGATAAAAAGAGCTCAGACAAAAACGAGCAGTCTAAAGAGCACGACGGCAAAGAGAAGGACGGGAAAAAAGATCAGGATAAGCAAAAGAGCGACCCAAAAGGGTCTCAAGAGTCACAGCAGCAAGAGAAGAGTCAAGAGGAAAAGAGCGAAGAGTCGAATGAAAAGAGGGAGAAGCTAGAGAAGAAAGGGGAAATAGAACAGAGTGAAACTTCTTCCGAAAAGTCTCAGGCCGAAAAAGAGAAAGAAGCTGCCGAAGCAGAGCAAAAATACGCAGATAAACTCCCCGTCAACATGAAGAAGATGAGTGAACTCGAAGCCAAGAAGTGGCTCAAAGTCATTCAGCAGTCCCAAAAAGGCCACCTGTACAGAATGGATGATTTAGAACATAAAGAGGATGAAGATGAAAAACCTTGGTAAGATAATTTTATTTTTTCTGACGCTTCTGCCCCTGAGAGCAGATGTGAATGTCAGTGTCGACAAAGAGCGGGTGACACGGGGGGAACGCATCGTCTTTACGCTCCGTATTACGGGTGAGGGAGAGGTAAGGATACCTCCCTTTGACGAGCTGTGCGGATACGGCATAGAGGGAAAGTCGCAGAGCCGCAGGGATGTCTTTGCCAAGGGTAAACGTGCTCAGGAGATCTCATTGACGTATGAGTTTATGCCGCAGCGCTCCTGTGTTATCGAAGCTTTTCCTGTGAGCGTCAATGATGTGGAGACGATGACTAAACCCATCAATATCACGGTCTCCAAGATGTCGATATCGAAGAATGAACCCTTTATCGTAGAGCTTGAGACTGATAAAGAGTCTGTTTATGTGGGTGAACCTTTTGAGATGAAGGTGCACTTTAAAGAGCGACAAAACATCGACAGTATTGCCGAGTCTATCTCCCTTCCCGAGAGTAAAAACATCTGGATAAAGAGCGAGCAGAAGGGACGTCCCTTTGTCAAAGAGCGATATACAAACCGTACGAACACCTATGCCCTGGCCGCGCAGCAAAGCGGAAAACTGAGTCTTGGACCCTTACGTTGGGACGTGAAGGTAAGGTCCCATTCGAGGGACTCCTGGGGTATGCTCTATGCGTCCTCAAAAACAAGAACCGTGTTTTCGCAGGAGCTGGATATAGAGGTCAAGCCCCTGCCTGAAGGTGTCGAGCTTGTAGGTGAGCTGGATATCGAGGTTAATGTAGATAAAAAAGAGATCAATGCCGGCGAAGCCGTCAATGTGACTATCGAAGTCAAAGGTGCTGCCAATATCGAAGACATCCCTGTTTTTGATATCCATGTAGACGGAGCACAAGCCTTTGAAGAGGAGCCGAAAATAAAGCACTTTCTTGAAGATGGAAAATATTATGGCTCATTCATCCAAAAATCGGCGCTTGTAGCCGAGCGGGACTTTACACTTCCTGCCTTTGAACTGCGTTATATGGATGTTCGGACGGACAGCGTCAAAACGATCAGGTCAAAGGCTATTGATATAAAGGTCCTAAACCCGGCTCCTCTGATCAAAGAGGAGCTGAAGATATCCCGTCCCGCCGAAGAGGTCAAAAATGCTGACAGAAGAAGCGGCGTGCTAACTCTCCTTCAGGGGACACTCTTGCTCCTTGGCGGATTTGTCTTGGGTCTGATCGCATCGATGATCCCGTACAGGCGCCTTCTGGGCCAGGAAAAATCAAAACACCCCGTCCCGCCAAAAGAGTCCAAAGAGGTCTTGCGGCTTTTAATGAGCAATATGGACGGGGATCAAGAGATAGAATCACTGGTAGAAAAGCTTTCGGAGAACCTTTATGAGGGCAAGGATCATGAGATCGACAAGAAGAGTCTGAAAAAGATCCTCAAGAAACTGCAAGAGTAAATATTAAAAGAGAGTCAGACTAAACTGTGGCGCTCTTGCAAGGCGGGAGAAGAAAGAGTCGTAGAGAGCGAAAGCCGTGCAGTGCAAGTTTCAAGCGGTGGCTCAAAGCACAGCAGGTACGGGTGTACGCAACTCAAGGATATCTTTACTCGCCTTGATAGTCAGATCCAAACGATAATGGCCTGGTCGAGCCGATATCTGTTTTAGCGAATTACTTCAGTATCTCATGCAGAGAGTTGGCATCTTTCATTTTCTCATCCAGGGCGCTCCACTCTTCGTTTTGAACCATCTTCTTCATCTGATCGAGCTCTTTCTCAAAGTAGCTTAATGAGTCAAGAAGATGTGTTTTGTTCTGACGGAAGATATCCCCCCACATATTTGGCGAAGACTTTGCCAGACGGCTCATCGAGCGAAAACCACCGGCTGCAAGGTTTAGAATGGTCTCGTGCTCTTCATGTTTAAGCACAGCATTTGCCAAAGAGTAGGAGATAAGGTGGGGCATATGTGAGATAAAAGCGACATGGAGGTCGTGTTCATGGGCCTTCATATAGACGAGTCTCATATGTATCTGAGAGAAAAGACGTACGGCGATCTCTTGCTGATGCTCGCCTGAGTTCTCCAGGTCGCACAAGACAACGACCTTGTCATGATAAAGCTCATCCAGTGCAGCGCCGGGGCCAAACTTCTCGGTTCCTGTCATCGGGTGTGCCGCCACTACGTTTTTTCGCAGGGCAGCAGGAATTGACTGAACGATCTTCTCTTTGGTGGATCCCAGATCGATGATGGTCGTCGTCTCACTGACACCCTCTAGCTCTTTCATACAGGAGATTATCCCGTCGACGGGAATCGCCAATATAATGATATCGGCCTGTTTTACTTCATCAAATGAGACGATCTTGTGGACAAGTTTTAGCTTCAGGGCCTCTGCTTCATGCTCTTTGTTATGGTCAAAACCTATAAGGGTAGTGATCATCGGAAGCTTTTCGATGGCCAGGGCCAAAGAACCACCCATTAGGCCAAGCCCGATTATTGCTGCTGTCATTCTTACATCTTTAATTGGTTTTGTCCGAATTATAGCAAACTTGATATAATTCGCATAAAAAGTAGGATGATATATGTCATATTCACATCTGTTTGAAAAAGAGAAGATCTTATGTTCGTGTAATAATATAACAATCGGTGATGCCGTTGAGTTTATAAAGAAAAATGATATCAAAACGGTAGAGGAGTGGATGGATTCTGATGAGCCGGTCGGAGACAAGTGCGAAGCCTGTATTGAGGATGGGACAGAGAATGACGGAGTGACGCTCGCTGTTGTACTCTCTCAGGTAAAACAGGGACGGCTCTAGGCCTGTCTCTTATACACATCTCCGAGCCCACGAGACCCACATTGATCT
>CAXGZT010000044.1:0-15281 GCA_964014335.1 uncultured Campylobacterales bacterium
TGATGAGGGAGATAAATATCTCAAGAAATGTTTTTATCCGCAGATCGTAAAACGTTCGTACGGAGCCTCGAACTATGGCGGATATTTTGTTCATAAGGTCAATAACTATAAGGAAGCAAAAGCACTCTTTGCGAAAGAGAAATATGACCCCATGTATATGCAAAATGCGATTCCCCTTAAAGACGGCGGGGATATCCGGGTTATGCTGATCGGTCATAAACCGGTCTGTGCGTTCTGGCGTTATTCGGGCAAGGGAGAGTGGATCACGAACACCTCTCAGGGCGGAGAGATGAGCTATGACAATGTTCCGATGGCGGCTTTGGAGGTGGCGGTTCAAGCCTCAAAAGCGGCGAAGGCGGAGTATTGGGCCTGTGATGTGGGGATTGACAAGAACACCAACAAGGCTTACATCATCGAGTGCGCGACGGCCTTTGCCGCCTTCCCGTACATTCGTGACTGGATCGGACAGTATATTATGTGGGACCTTTCCGAAGGGCGTTTCAGAATGCCGCATGTCCCTCTTTTCTCCTGGGAAGAGCTGGGGAAGATGGATTCTGCTATTCTAAGGACCCTGCGCCATCTATACTTTGCGGACTATACCCCTTCGGCAGACGGGGCGATGTATATGAGTGATCCTGGAACCTTTGATATGGAAAAAGCAGAGCTAAGCGATCCCTCAGACTTTCCTGATCCGATTGCGGTGATAAGGGACGAGGCCGATCTTCCTCAGGATATCAAAGATGCTTCTCTTGAGGGAGAGAAATCGACTGCATTGGAAGAGGAGAAACTTGAAATCGCTTCGGCTTCACTGACTGATCTCCTTTCTCTGTATGGTATGGAAGAGGATGTGGCCGTGAAGATCAAAGCGCTGATAGATGAGGGTGAAATTAGTACTTTTAGAGACTTGAGTACCTATAGTTTCATTTCTGAGCAACATATGAAAAAATGGGCTAAAGCATTCAGCTAGTCTTTTTAAAAGCAGTCCAATGTCTAAAGGTTGTAAATGAGAGAACAGTATAAATCTTATCAAGAGAGCGTAGATTTTTTTTATCAGGCTCAAGAGAGATACCCGAATATCTTTCGCGTTGACGTCATCGGGAAGACTTGGGAAGAACGTGATATTATAGTGGTTACGGTCTCGAAAGACCTGGAGACAGCCGATGTGAAGCCGGCTCTGTTCTATACGGGGACCATGCATGCACGAGAATGGATAGGGATCGAGCTTTCAGTCGGATTCGCAGAGTATATTTTGGAACATATTGACTTCGATCCTGTCTTGAATATGGCGCTTTCACGGGCGACTCTCTATATGGTTCCCTGCGGTAATCCCGACGGTTTTGAGTTTTCACGTACGCATTTCTCTTTTTGGCGAAAAAACCGCCGTCAAAACGCCGACGGGAGCTTTGGGGTGGACCTTAACCGGAATTTCTCCGTCGGATATCTGCCCAATAAAAACACCTCTTCCAATGTTTATCCGGGTCCCGAGCCCTTTTCTGAACCCGAGACGCTTGCGCTTAAGAACTTTGTCGAAGACCATTCCAATATCACTATTGCTCTGGATTATCATTCCCAGGGAAATGTCTTTTTTCCTGCGCATACCTTCAAGCATGAAGATGCTCTGAACGCGACGGACCTAAACACCCTCTCTGCCAATATGGCAGAAGAGATACGCAAGGTATCGGGCCGTGAGTATGGGGTACATATGGGAAAACCCCCGGTGAATCTTATCAGCGGATGCGGCCGCGAGTTCTATTACTCAACGGGGGTACTGGCCTTGACGGTTGAGGTGGGAACGCGTAATATCTCTGATTATATAGAGCATATGACAGAGCATATCAATGAGCAGATCCCGGCGCTTATTTATGCTCTAAGCGAGGTCCCGAACTATGACAAGATGATAAGGTTGCCACGTGTGCAAGGGTTTATCGCAAGCAAGGTATCGAGCAACCGGGTCGAACTTGTGTGGGACTATCCCGAAGAGGAGGGAGAGGATGTCTATTTTGAGATCTACCGCAGCAAGAAAGAGATCAGTTTTTGTCAGCCTTCAAACCGGGTAGGGATGACCAAGGCTAAAGTCTATACGGACAAGCATATCCATGCTTCAACGAACTACAGCTATTTTGTACGGGCCGTCTCCAAGAAGCGCCATATCAAATCCGCCTTTGCCCCGAAGGTGAGTATTCGAACCTCAAGCGATATCGACGCCTTTTCCAAGGAGCTCTTCCCGACAAAGGAGAAGATCGGTTATGTGGGTGAGAAGAGCGCCAAGAATGCAGAGCATTTTGGATTCAATTCACTTTTCGTGGGGATCTCCCAAGCACGCGGTGAGTGCTACGGGGTATTGGGCTTTGATCTGGACTCTGTTCCCGAAGATGCCATTATCACGGAAGCAAGAATATCCTTGTATCCGCTCAACCGGGTCAATGTGCAAGTGGAAAAGTTCGGTGAATGGCGTTTGGGGATCATGGATGATGCCGCCTGCGAAAGTCTGGTCTCATTTACGGCGGTCAAAAACACACCCATACTCTCGTATATAGAGAAACCGACGAAGTCCCATCAGCTTTCCCAAGGGATCTGGCGAACATGGACCTTTGCAAAACATGAACGTCTTCATCTTCAGCATGCACTCAAACGCAAGCAGGTGGTCTTTAGAATGGACGGACCGACAAGACTGCCGCTTGACAGATCGTCCCAGCTCATGCAGTGGGATATCGGTTTTGCAAAATACAGTAACGGTCTTGAATTTAGACCTAGGCTGGAGATCTCCTATACGCTACCCGGAGCCAAAATCGAGCTTAATAGTTCTGTTGTAACGACGATTGCAAAAGGCGGAAATGAAGAAGGAAGTCTGCTGGTAGGCTTTGACAAGGAAGGAAGCGTTCAGTACGGCTGTATGGAATTCAATCTGGACAACCTTCCTGATATCGAGAGTACCGTTATATCCAGTATCTATCTTGAAATGGATGCCAATGATATCAATGCAACACAGAACCTTCGCTATCATGTGGAGATGGTCAACTCAAGGGGTGCAGAGAAAACGGTTGAAAATATTGAAAAACGTGAAAGCATCGAGCGTATCGGCTACGATGTAAGCATAGAGGAGATCAAAAAAGAGAAGACCCAGCGTTTTGTATTTGACACCTATAGTATTCTTGAACTTGTCTCCGCTATGCGCGAGAATCAGAAACTTCTTTTTGTAATCCTGCCGACATCCGAGAAGAATTTTCCGGCCTCGCAAATGCTTAACTGGACGGATGCGAAAAACCATAACCCGCCGCGTCTAAAGATAGAATACATCAAAAAACGCCGTGAAGGCGTAGGATGCGTGAGTGATCTGAGGTTTCTAAACGATAACGGTACGATAAAGCTGACATGGAAAAACCCGGAAGATGAGGCCTTTAAAGGTGTTATTGTCGTGAAGAACCCATTCCATGTCCCGTGTTCCCCGTATGACGGTCAAAAACTTTATGGGGGCAGGGACTCCTACACCTATGATAACTTTGGTGCCCCGGACGAGAGTAAGTACTATGCAGTGTTTACCTATGATGATGTACCGAACTTTTCAGAGCCGACGTCCGTCTTTTACAGGGTTGATTAAAACTCTCTTTTCAATACGATTGAGTTCATTAAAGAGCTTACTTTTTCTGGATGAATTTAGGTTTGATACTCCTTCTCTTTCTGTACGTTTGCGTAGCTATGATTTCTCGAAGATCATGAGGCATGGAGACGGGAGTCCTCAAGGGTATCATTTTTTCATCCCGCCGCATGTGAGGGAAGATATTCGCTTAAAAAGGCGGCAATGAATACTTAATCTCTTACAGGGGGTATGGTTTTATTAAAAAAACAAGCCGAGTGGGACTACTCAAGAGTATTGATTTTTAAATCAATGATGCTTGATTAAAAATTAACCATTATGATGGACACTAATGATACATATGTTGATATACTGCTGTCAACAATAATTAGGAGAAGTAATGAAAAACGTAATAAAAATGTCTTTAGCGACAGCTATGATGATGAGTTTAGGGACTGTATCAGCACAAGCAGCGGATGATGGTGTCTCGATTTTTGAGAACGTAAAGGTAAAGGGTGAAATCCGTCCGCGTTATGAGATGGTTGATGAAGATAATGCAAAACCAAATGCAAATGCTTTGACTAACCGTTTGGTTCTTGGTGTGAACGCAGACCTTCTTGGTACGGATTGGCTTTCGACTTATGTGGAGATGACAGATGTTCATAATCTTAATGATAACTATAATAGCACGGCTAATGGTCAGCCAAACTCTATTGTTGCGGATCCTGAGCAGACACGTGTGACACAGTCATATTTAGATCTAAAATATAAGAAGACAAAACTTCGTTACGGACGTCAGATGTTTAATCTTGATAACCTGCGTTTTATCGGTGCGGTAGCGTGGAGACAGATGCCACAAACATATAATGCAACGACTATCTTTGATAATAGTATTGAAGGTTTGGATTTAATGGCATCATACGTAACTCAGGTAAATACCATTACGACTGCAACAAGGGACCAAGATTCAGTACTTTTAAATGCGAAGTATAAGGCAATGGATGAATTGACAGTAACAGGTTATGGTTATTTGCTTGAAAACTTTGGAGATACTTACGGTATCGCTTTAACAGGTAAGCCAAAAATCAGTGATACGTTGACACTCAACTACCGTGCTGAATACGCGATGATGGGTGATGCATCTTTGACGGACAATCCGACAGCTGTACAGGAAAATGCAGATGCAGATTATTATAACCTTGAACTTGGTATGAACATGAGCGGTATCCTCGCTGGTATCAATTATGAAGTACAAAGTGGAGATGATGACCTAACAGATGGCGAAAACAATACGTTTAGTACTCCATTAGGGACAAATCATGCACACAATGGTTGGGCTGACAAATTTCTTGCAACACCAGCACAAGGTCTTGTTGATTTAAATGTCATGGTTGGCTATAAAAGTAAAGAAGTAGGTGTGCTAAAAGCAATTTATCATGACTTCTCAAGCGATGTAGGCAGTCTCGATTATGGTACAGAGATCGACCTTTTATACAAAAGAGCAATACCGGGTGTTAAAGGACTAGGCGGTATGCTTAAATATGCAGATTTTAGTTCAGATAACAGTGGTGCAACGTTAACAGGTGGTGATGTAGACACCCAAAAATTCTGGGTAATGCTGGACTACAAATTCTCAAACTAATTCGTTCCCTCTTTAGGGGCCTACTCTCTATTCTCACCTACAAGGCCATTTCAGCGGCCTTGTAAACACTTCATCTATTCACCTTCAAACTATCCCTACCCTGTCAATGTAAGCTTGAGATAGACAGAGATATCCTGAAACAAGCAGCGTCTAAATAATAATTTACAGGTGATTAAAAAATAACCAATAAAATGATTAAAATTAATTTGTATGGTGTAGAATTATGCCTATAAATATAAGGAGAAGAGATGATTAAAGTTCCATTTGCCAAACAGGTATTAAAAGTTGGTTTAGGTCTGTCAATTGTTACGAGTACATTGATGGCCGAACTCGAAAAGAAAGAGTTGACGATAGGATTTATCGCCCTTACTGATTGTGCCCCTTTAGTTATTGCGGAAGAGAAGGGTTTCTTTGACAAATATGGTCTGGATGTGCATGTCGTGAAAGAAGGCGGTGGCTGGCCGGGTATCCAGCAAAAGGTCATCAACGGTGAGTATGATTTTTCACACGCCCTGGCCGGTATGCCTATCGCAGCGACGCTCGGTATTAACGGTAATGCAAACCTTCAAGCGCTTTTAAGCCTTGACTTTAACGGAAACGGGATCACCTTTGGTAATAAGATCATCAAGAAGATGGAAAAGTACGGTATGGATAAGACAGCCCGTCCTCTGGGTTCTGAATCTTTGAAAAAGTATATCGATGCAAAACATGCAAGTGAAAAGACCTACAAGCCACTGAACTTCGGTATGGTACACCCGGTCTCTACGCACAATTATGAGTTGCGCTATTGGATGGCGAGTTCAGGAATCGAACCTGACCGCGATGCGACGATCAAACCTTTCCCGCCGCCGACTATGCCGTCTAACCTGATTGCCGGAAATATCGAAGGATATTGTGTCGGTGAGCCATGGAACGAGCGTATCGTTCTGAAGAAAAAAGGTTCGACACTGGTGACAAACTACGATATCTGGAACAATAATCCGGAAAAAGTACTGCAGGCACGTGCCGATTTCGTCGAGAAGAACCCTGAAACGACCAAGGCCGTCATGAAAGCGGTCATCGAAGCGCAGATGTGGTTGGATGCTTCATGGGAAAACCGTAAAGAAGCGGCAAAGATCCTTTCTAAGCCTAATTACGTTAAAGCACCGGTGTCTGTCCTCGAGAAGTCTATGACGGGAACTTTCCAGTATCTGAAGGGTCAAGATTCTGAGCCAAACCCTCAGTTTAACGTGTTTGCTAACTACTATGCAGCCTATCCGTTCTACTCTCACGGTATGTGGTTCATCACGCAGATGTACAGATGGGGACAACTTGACAAACCGGTCAATATGAAAGAGGTCATTGAGAAGAGTTACCGTCCTGACCTGTTTGAAGCAGCGGCAAAAGAGGTCGGTTACTCACTTCCGGCATCACCTTGGAAAAAAGACGGTGTTGACAAATACAACATGTTTATGGATGGAAAAGTCTGGGATCCGAATAAGGCCGTTGATTACATCTACAGCTTTAAGGTAACCAATCCAAAAGTGACGAAAGCAGAGCTCGAAGCAGTCAACAAATGGAGTGTGACAACGGAACAACCTTCATACGTCTGTCCATATGGACCGGCAGGATGTGCTGATCCTAAGTATGTCACGAAAAAGTAACAGGCAGCTCTATGTCTGAACCGTCAGCCTCGGCTGGCAAACAGGTCAAAGAGTATCTCGATATTTTTTGACCTGTTTGGAGACAGAATACAAAACAAGCTAAAGCGGCCTCCATCGCGAATGGTCCTTTGGCAATCAAGGAGAAATAATGAATATAGAGTTAGTGAGAAAGACGGTTTTACCGCTATTGGTAATACTCGTGTTAATACCGGCATGGATGGGAGTGGCCGGTATAGTGGATGATTTCCCGACACCGGGGGATACCTATGTGGCTGCCTTTGGCGGAGTGAACAGTGAAGGAGATGAGGTTGTAGGCTCGCTGAGCGATCCTTTTTATATTGAGAATGAAGATGACAAGGGGCTGTTTTGGCAGGTACTCAACTCTTTACAAAGGGTTTTCGCCGGTTTCGCCTTGGCTATTTTAGTCGGTATTCCTACGGGCCTTCTTATCGGGATGAGTAAGAACTTCATGACAGCGCTTAATCCCTATATTCAGATTCTAAAGCCGGTTTCGCCTTTGGCCTGGTTGCCTTTGCTGCTTTTGGTCTTTCAAGATATCAATGCTACGGCGATATCGACTATCTTTATCACCTCGATATGGCCAATCATTATCAACACGGCTCTGGGTGTACGCAGTGTCAATGAGGATTATCTGAATGTTGCGAAGGTACTTAGGTTTACGCCTCTTGAGAAGGTATATCAGATCATCTTGCCTGTCGCCGTTCCTTATATCTTCACGGGGATGCGTCTGAGCCTTGGTATCGCATGGCTCGTCATCGTTGCTGCCGAGATGCTTACCGGCGGTATCGGAATAGGGTTTTGGATATGGGATGAGTATAACAACCTGAATTATCCGAACATCATCATAGGTATCTTTATCGTCGGTATAGTCGGATATATCTTAGACGTTTTCATGGGACGCATAGCAGACTATTTTGATTACACAAAAAGAGGGTAGGGTTAATAAGAAAAAGCCGACAACCCGGCTTTTATAAACTCGAAACCAAAAATGATATCCGTTTAGTTAGGACTGACGGAGTCAAGAGAAATTAGAACTGGAGAATAAGTTGAGTAAGTTTTTAGATTTAAATAATGTAGAAAAAGTGTTTCCTTTACCAAAGGGAAAAGAGTATGTCGCGGTGAGGGACGTTAACCTTGAGATCAAAGAGAATGAGATCATCTCTATTATCGGGCACTCCGGCTGCGGAAAGTCAACCCTTCTGAATATGATCTCCGGTCTTGATATGGCCACAGGCGGCGAGATCTCCCTAGAGGGGGATGTCCTTTCAGGACCCGGTCCCGAACGTGCGGTTGTTTTTCAAAACCACTCTTTGTTGCCGTGGCTGTCAGTGTATCAAAATATTGAACTGGCCGTAAAAAAGGTTATGCCTGAACTGAGCGCCGAAGAGTTAAGAGCACGCGTAGAAAAGTTTGTCTCCATGGTAAATCTTGATGCGGCCAAAGACAAGTTTCCCGGTGAGATAAGCGGGGGTATGAAACAGCGTGTAGGTATCGCACGTGCACTCTCTATCAAGCCCAAGGTCCTGCTTATGGATGAGCCTTTTGGGGCACTTGACTCATTGACCCGTGCGAACCTGCAGGAACATCTGATGCGTATTCAGACAAGTGTTAAAAATACCGTCATTATTATTACGCATGACGTTGATGAAGCCGTGCTTCTTAGTGACAGGGTCATTATGATGACGAACGGTCCCGAAGCAACTGTAGGCGAGGTACTGGAAGTCAACCTGGAACGTCCGAGGGATAGAGTTTCACTGCAGCATGACCCTGAATACATCCGCTGCAGAGAAGCAATACTGAGTTTCTTGTATGAAAAATATGCAAAAGAGGATGACTAGAAGAGAGAATATAGGTGCATGGCAATAAGAAGCGGGCGCTGCAGGTTGCAGGTAAGTCCCATATGCTCCCATGTATACTCAATGTATTCAGTTCTCCAGCCGCCTAAGACTTAGGCGGCAGCTATTCAATCAAAGCCTAAGATTCAGTCTTCGCCCTTACTCAGGCGGAGCTACTGTTATCTCCCACTGCCCTCTGTGCTTATAGACAATCAAAAAGCTTCGAAACAGTCTTGGCATGGCTAAGATAAACCTCTCTCTTAAGCTACTAATAAAAATCAAATATAATTATAGATATAATATGAACCCTAATACTATTTAGTTAACCTTTCAAAAAAGAAACCTTTGCTAAGAAGTATTTGTGATCAATAAGGGTAGATATGTTAGTTGATAGTTATGGCCGAACGGTCGACTATTTACGTGTTTCTGTGACGGAAAGATGTAATTTCAGATGTCAGTACTGTATGCCGGAGAAGCCTTTTTCCTGGGTTCCGAAAGAGAACCTTCTCAGCTTTGAAGAGCTGTTTCTATTCATAAAAGTCGCTATAGACGAGGGTGTCAGGAAGATCCGTATTACAGGGGGTGAGCCGCTTTTACGCGAGGACCTGGACAAGTTTATCGGCATGATTTATGAGTATTGCCCGGAGATAGACCTCGCCATGACGACCAACGCCTACCTTCTCAAAGGCTTCGCACAGAGACTAAAAGACGCGGGACTCAAGCGTATTAATATCTCCGTTGACAGTCTTATCCCCGACGTTGCCGAAAAGATTGCGAAAAAAGATGTCTTGGCAAAAGTCCTGGCCGGTCTGGAAGAAGCTCTGGCGGTTGGATTGAAGGTCAAGGTCAATATGGTTCCTATGATAGGGATGAATGAAAATGAGATCTTGGACGTTATGGACTTTTGCAAGGAGCGCGACATTACCGTTCGATATATCGAATACATGGAAAACACCCATGCAGAAGTCGATCTCAAGGGTATGAAGAGTGAAGCGCTCTTGGCACTCATCGCCACTAAGTACCCACATACGGACGAGGGTTTTGATGCCACTTCCCCGTCGCACTACTACAGATGTGAGGACGGATACCGTTTCGGTATTATCGAGCCGTACAAGGATGACTTTTGTGCAAAATGCAACCGTATCCGTCTGACAGCAGAAGGAAATCTTATCCCCTGTCTCTACTTTGATGAGGCGATGAGCATACATGACGCGGTCAAACGCGGAGATATTCAAGAGGCAGCACTCGTACTGAAAGAGGTGATCCGAACCAAGCCGGAAAAAAATCGTTGGTCTGAGGCGGACGGAGAAGCTTCGACACGAGCGTTTTACGAAACTGGCGGCTGATGATTTATCTAGTAGAACATTTTTATTCCATACAGGGTGAAGGCAAGTATCTGGGAACCCCCTCTCTATTTTTCCGCTTTGGCGGATGTAATATGAAGTGTGAGGGGTTCGGGTGTTCGGAGGCTTCTCCCAGCGGTGTGCAGATCGTGGGATGCGATACAGTCTATGCCGTTGATAAGAAGCATTTCGGTTCGACTTGGCTAGGTCTCGAGTCTCTGGATGAGTTGATCACGATATATAACTCTTATACGCTCCCTATCAAAGCCGATATCGTCTTGACAGGAGGGGAACCTCTTATCTATGCCAATGATGAACTGTTTGTCTCTTTTATCGAGTTTTTACTGGGCAAGGGGCACCGACTTACCTTTGAGACCAATGGTGCGATAAATGTGGATTTTGAGAAGCACCGTGTATATCAGCGCTGCACCTTCGCACTTTCCGTAAAGCTCAGCAACAGTGGCGAACCCGAAAAGAGGCGTATAAACCCTGAGGCGATACAGAATATCGCTACCTATTCTCAAGATGCTTTCTTCAAGTTTACGGTGGATAAAGAGTCTTTAAAGACAGGTGTGGATGATGAGATAGAGGGGATCATTAAATTCGCCCCCTCTATTTCGGTCTACTGCATGCCCAAAGGCGGAAGTAAAGCGGAGTTGGAATATCATAGCGAAGCCGTCATAGAGTATTGCAAGAGTAAGGGATATGTGTACAGCGATAGGCTGCATATCCGCTTATGGGATCAAAATAAAGGTGTTTAAATGCTGATACGTAAACTCTTCAAATTCGAAAATGCCCACATAGTACGAGGCTGTTCAACTCAGAGATGCCGTGCCTCTATTCATGGACACTCTTATGAGATAGAGGTGCTTTTTGAATCAAACTTTTTGGATCATGGCCAGATGGTCTTTGACTTTGGCTTGATGAAACGGTCTATCAAAGACCTGATCGACTCTTTCGACCATGCGGTCACCTTATGGGACGGAGATGAACAGGGCTACATAGCTGATATGAAAAGACATTCCGAACGCTGGGTCCAACTTCCTGTCTCTCCCTCGGCCGAACAGTTTTCACGTGTGATTTTTATTATCATAGACAAGATGCTTTCATGTACGAAGATGGTTAATGGAGAAAAAGAGGTCAGACTCAACTCGATTATCGTGCATGAGACGAAAACAGGGTATGCCCACGGCTTCAGAGATGATGCCTATAACGAGAACATGGGTCTTATTGAAGCCGATAAAATTGTTTTTTCACAGGCTGTTAAGGAAGATTGGCACGACAAGAACCTATGGGACAAGGTGCTCAAAGGCGAAGCCTTTACGAACCCTGATACGGTTTAGGTCCTTTTTTCATCGACACTCTTAGTGAACATTGATAGTTTTCATCTCTTTTACCGAGTCGATTTTCGGAAGCGTGATATCTAAAACACCGTCACTGTCTTCAGCGTGAATGTTTTCGATGTCAATGTTGTCAGGCATGGTGAAAGATCTTTGAAAACTTCCAAAGCTACTTTCCATACTGTAATAGTCTTCCTCTTCGATCTCTTCTTTACTGTGGCGCTCTCCTTTTATAGTTAAAAGTCTTCCTTCCACTGCGATGTGGATATCTTCTTTTTTAACCCCCGGCAGGTCAACATCGATATGATAAGCAAACTTCCCATCACGCGTATTTACCGATGGGGTAAAGTTGCTAAGCACATCTCGTTTTTTAGAGCTGCTAAGAGCATCGCCGAAACGGCTTTCGATCTCTTGCAACTCTCTGAAGGGATGAAATCTTGTTAATAGCATAATACACCTCCAATTCAGAGGACTCAAAACCCTCTTTATTTTATAAGTATAAATCCATAAGGTTTAAGAGTCAAGAGCAAAAGAAGCTTAGAGAGTGAAATATATATTAGTATCAGGAAGAGGAAGATGAAAAGCGTCAAGTCGATTTTCTAAAGAGACTGGGGCCTTGTGATAATCTCGCTCTTCTCTTTTGTACACATCTGCCACCTCGTCGGAATCAGCAGAACCGTCTCTCCTTCACGGATCTCGGCTATCTTCGTATCTGTGATCATAAAGGCGTTGGATTGTGCCAGAGGTGAGACCATCCCCGGACTTCTTTTTTGCACGGGTGCAAAAAATTCCCCGTCATAATATCCCGGGATAACGGTATACTTGCCTGCACGCTGAGAAAATGCTTCTTTCATCTTGGCTTTGAAGCTTCCTATATAGGGGCGCCTCGCATTATGCAGTTTTAAGATGATGCTTTGTGCAAAGATTTCAAAGTTGATGGCCGCGGCCAGAGGGTTTCCCGGAAGGTTAAGGACGTAGGTCCGACCTATGCGTCCGAAGGTCGTCGGTTTTCCCGGTTTGATATCGATCTTCGAGAAATAGGCTTCATAGTCAAAGGAGGCAAAGGCCTCTTTGGTGAAGTCGGCATCGCCGACACTAACACCGCCTGAGGTGATAATAAGGTCGGAGTCCTCCAAGGCTGATGAGATGTGCTCCTTGATGTCTTCAAGTGTATCTTCGGCAGTGCCGATGAAGATCACCTCACAGCCAAGCTCTTTGGCTCTGGCCAGGAAGGTCGGGGTGTTTGTATTGTAGATCTGATGCTCTTCGATTTTTTCAAAATGCATTTTAAGCTCTTTGCCTGAGGCGAAAACTGCCACACGCGGACGTTTTGTGACGTAAACATGGGAGATTCCCTGGGAAGCCAGCATGGTGATATGATGGGCATGCAGTGTATGGCCCGCTTCTAAGAGCAGGTCGCCCGCTTTGATATCTTCACCCGCATAACGGATATGCTGGGCCTCTTTTATCGTCTCAGGCAGAGAGATGACATTATCCGAGATCTGTTCGATATCTTCAATAGGAACAATGGCATCCGCGCCAAGAGGAAGACGCGCACCCGTCATGATCTTCAGAGCACAGTTCTCTTCTACCCGTCCATCCGAGTTGTCACCGGCAAAGATAGTCTCGCCGACGACGACCTCTTTTCCTGCATCAGCATGTTTGATGGCATACCCGTCCATAGCCGAATTGTTAAAGGCGGGAAGATTGTATACAGCGACAATATTGTTAGAGAGTATACGACCGAGCGAGGCCTCAAGCGATACGATCTCAGAATGAAGGGGCTCAACCCACTCGTCGATCTGTTTTAGCGCATCTTCTATTGATATTGCCATTTTACTTCCCTTGTTGAATATGGGTTATTATAGGAGATTTAGGGTAAAATCTAACTTTTAGGATGGTATTTATGAATGAAATGTATGAGATGAGTCAAAGTATCCATATCTACTCTGTGATCGGATTGATAGCGGTCTTATTAATAATGATGGCTATGCATAAGGTAAAAGGTGATTTTCAAAAGTTTGTAAAAAATATAAAGATATTGATGATCTTTCATCTTAGTCTGCTGGGCTTTGTCGTACTCACAGGTGTGATTATGATGGCGGCTAAGCACCTGAGTCTAACGCCGGCTAACCTTTTGATGATAGTAGCGGTATTTATCATATTAGGCTTAGAGATAAAACGAAACCAGGTCTTGGCAAAGACGGTCAAGTTTAGGCTGATGGAAGAAGGCCCGTATAAAAAAATCGGGTTTAAGTATCAAACGATCGAATGTTTTCTGCTTTTGGCCGTAAGCGCTTTTTCAGGAATGGGCAGTGCAGTTTCTTTTTAGCGATGAGGCAGGCAAAAGCAGTTTAAAATTAAAGGGCGAAGAGTACAAGTACCTTTTCAAGGTACGCCGTCACGGGGTCGGTGATATACTCTATTTTCGCTCAAGAGAAAAAAGTGCAGATCTGCATAGCTACAAGGTCATCTCTTTGGACGGACGCTCGGCAAACCTGGAATATATGAGCAGCGAGAGAAAAGAGGTGAAGTCAGATAAAGAACTGCACATCGCTTGGTGCGTGATCGATCCCAAGTCTGTCGAGAAGGTCCTGCCGAGTCTAAACGAGATAGGCGTTAGAAAGATCAGTTTTATCTACTGTGCGCGAAGCCAAAAGAACTTCAAACCGGATATTCAACGATACGAACGTATATTAGAGACCTCTTCTCAGCAGTGCGGTAGAAGCAAGTCAATCGAATTTGAAACCTTCAAGAGTCTGGACACTTTCTTGGATAAGAACCCGAAAACGGTAGTTCTTGATTTCTGCGATGAGGTCTTGGGATGTGATGATGAGGTAAGGACTGTACTCATCGGATGTGAAGGCGGTTTTTCCGAAGATGAACGTCAAAAGCTTGAAAAACTAAAGCGCTTCAGACTCGATACCCCGATGATACTGCGTTCGGAGTCTGCTGCTATGGCCATTGCTTCAAAGGTCTTGATTTGATTGTAGAGAAGAGATAATGATGTTTAATTGTGAAAAATATAAAAAAGGTAAAAAGGGTTTCATTTACCTAATTATCACATTTGTTTCGCATGGACTTGTAAGGCCTAAACATTAAACAGTTGGTATGTTGGTAGAGTGTTTTTACAGCAATAGGAGTGAGTTCATACTATTGTCTACCGCAGGTGAAATGTATATCAGATAACAGGCGTAAGACCTCATATAAATGATGAAGGCCTGTTTGTGTTAATGTAGATTTCAAAGTTATTTTTTTTGAGAATTATGTCGGGAGCATAGACTAATTGAAAAATAAGATAAACTTAGCTATGATTCCATCATTACAAATCCGCCCCCGTACGGATTTTAAAAAAAATATACCTAGGGCAGTACTTCGACTCCCTAATCAAGGAACACTAGATGAAAAAAGATCTTCACCCAGACGTAGTTGATTGTAAAGTATCGTGTGCATGTGGTAACACATTTGACACTAAAAGCGTAAAAGACACTATCCGTGTTGAAATCTGTAATGAGTGCCACCCATTCTTCACAGGTTCTGAGCGTATGGTAGATACTGCCGGACGTATTGACAAGTTCAAAAAACGTTACAATATCGACTAATAAAACCTTTGGCAGCCTTTGGCTGTCAAGCCGTATAACCCTTTTCTTCACCAAAACAACCATTAAGATTTTAATATGCTAATACTGGTTCCAACACCGATCGGAAATATTGCTGATATCTCATTACGAGCGATGGACGCTTTGGCAGAGGCGGATGTTTTACTGTGCGAGGATACCCGCGTCACAAAGAAACTCCTTCATATCTTAAAAGAACGCTATAACCTGAAGACAAAAGAACAGAACTTCATCTCTCTGCATTCACACAACGAACAGGATTTCAT
>CAXGZT010000045.1:0-15212 GCA_964014335.1 uncultured Campylobacterales bacterium
GCAGGAGATTATCGACACCTACGATATTAACGATTACAAATCCAAAACGGAGCTTACCCTTGAAAAGCTCTTTAGTTCAATCCGTACGGCAATCGCTCAGTATGACCAGATCAATGAGTTAGCCAGACTTAATAAAGACCTCGAAGCGCGTATAAAGAGAGCACTGCAGAGACAAAAAGAACAACAAGAAGCTCTTTTTATACAAAATCATACCGTACAGATGGGCGAGCTTCTGACCATGCTTGCGCATCAGTGGAGACAGCCCCTCTCCTGTATTTCAGCAGTAAGCACGCAGCTTAAACTCTCCCTGACTCTTGGAGAGATTGATCAAAAAGAGTTTGAAGCACAAGTCGATAGTATTGAAGGTTATACGCACGAACTCTCCAAGACTATTGATGCCTTTAGAACCGTATACGAACCCTCGGGCCTTGTAAAAAACGTTCCGATTTGCGAACTGCTTAAAAAGTCCCGTTCCATCATCCAAAACTCCTTTAAAGAGCAGAATATAGAGATAGACATCCTTTGCGGTGAAGAAGAAAAAAGCTTTATCGCCTCAACTGAGTTGTATCAAGTCATCTTGAGCATATTGAAGAATGCCCAAGAGTCTTTTTTGCACAAAAGCATACCTCAGGCTATGATCACTATTATCGTGACAAAGGATGAGCAGAGACTGAATATCAGCATCGAAGATAATGCGGGAGGTATAGACGAAGATATCTTCGAGCAGATTTTCGACCCCTACTTCTCTACAAAAGAGAACAAAAACGGGCATGGTCTAGGACTCTATATGAGTAAAAACATCATCGAAAAGCGTTGTCACGGAAAACTGTACGCTCAGAAGAAGGATGATGGTACCTGTTTTACAATTAGCCTTCCAAATAAATAGATTTCTAATCTTTACTTGAATATACTTCCGTAAAACAAACTAAAAGAGTCTGCCTAAGCAGATGTTTCTAAAGAGCTTATAATGATCCAACAAGCCCACAATGCCTATAACCAGAATGATTTTGAAACCGCTTTTAAACTTTACAGCGACCTAGCGGAAGAGGGTGATGCAACAGCCCAAGCCAGTCTCGGATATATGTACCAAAATGCCCAGGGTACTGCTGAAGATATCGACAAAGCAGCCCTGTGGTATCAGAAATCCGCCGAACAAGGACATCCTCTTGCAATGTATAACATCGCTGTCTTGATGATACACGGAAAGGGCGTCGCACACGATATGTTCAAGGCACACGAATATTTTATGCAGGCTGCTATCAAAGAGGTCCCTCAGGCACAATACGAAACGGCAATGATGCTGGAGAAAGGCCTTGGCTGTATCCAAAACTTCTCCGAGGCGGCCTTTTGGTACGAAGAAGCGGCGAAACGCGGCAATATGGATGCCTTTAATAACCTTGGCGTCTTGTATAAAGAGGGTCACGGAATTGAGATGGACTATAACAAGGCCTTTTATCTGTTTACAAAAGCGGCCGAGTCCAATATACCCACTGCCCAGTACAACCTGGGTCAGATGTACGATCAGGGCCATGGATGCGAGGCAGACCAGGAGAAGGCGCTCGAGTGGTGCCGTAAGGCAGCCTATGGGGGGCACGAAAAAGCCAAAAATATTATCGCACAACTTCAAAGCGACGGGAAGATCGTTTTCTAATGCGGTTTCATGACTTTCTTAAAGCAGTAGGAACGGGCCCTAAAGGTAATCGTCACCTTAGCCGCGAAGAGATGAAGGAGGCCATGGGTATGATCCTTGACGGGACTGCCATAGCCGAACAGGCAGCCGCCTTCTTGCTCGGATGGCGCGTTCAAGCCGAGAGCAGGGATGAACTTTTGGGTGCAATCGATGCGATGAACGAACGTATCCGGCAAACGCCTATTAAAAAAAGCCTTGAAATCGGTTACCCTCTGGATGGAAAGACAAAGTCTCTTCCTATCATGCTTCTTGCTGCACAGCTCGTTCCCAAGGTTCCTATCGTTGTACACGGGGACAGAGCCCAACCCAGCAAACTCGGGTTTAATCCTAAAGATTTTTACGAGAATACGAAACTCAGCTCCAATATCCACTATTTTGACCGTGCCAACTTTTTTCCCGAACTTTCCAGATTAACCGATCTTAGACGTGCTTTGGGGCTAAGGACAGCCTTCAACACTATCGAGAAACTTCATAATGTGGCCAAAAGTGACTTTGCTCTGGTCGGCATGCATCATCTCCCCTATTTTGATCTCTACAAGGAGCTGTACGCTTCGCAATATAAGCGTCTGGTCATTGTCCGCGGAAGCGAAGGCACCCCGGAAGTACTTAAAAAAACGACTATACTTGTCGTTGAAGGCGAGCACTCCCACTCTCTCCCCATAGACCCTGCCGATTTCGGGCTAAAGGCATATGAAGCAAAAAAAGAGCTAAGCCTCAGAGAGATGGTGGAACAGCTCGAAAATCCGAGTGAAGAGATCTTGAAATACGCCCGCCTGAATGCCGCACTCTTGATGTACAGCGCTGATCAGGCAGCGAGCATAGAAGATGCCTTTGCGGCCTTGAAAAATAGTTATGATAAACTAGTCAAAAAGTATCTAGGGTAAATCATGTTCACGGGTCTTATCAGAGAAATGGCGACTGTTCAAAACTACCGCAATAACCAGCTCACCCTTCAATCAAAATACACTCCGAAAATCGGAGACTCTGTCGCTGTAAACGGTGCCTGTTTAACTGTCATTCAGATCCTGCCCTCCGGTTTTAGCCTTGAACTCTCTCCCGAGACTCAGACATATATAGCCGTAGAAAATCTAAAAGGAAAGGTCCATATTGAGCCCGCCATGCAGATGGGAGAACGCTTTGAAGGGCATATCGTTCAAGGGCATGTGGACTGTATCGGTGAGATAAACCGTATCCAGGACAACGGCAACTCGATCGATTTTTATATCTCTATCCCCCAAAAGCACAGACGCTTCTTGATCCCCAAGGGATCCGTCACCGTGGATGGAGTGAGCCTCACCATCAATGAGGTCACAGAAGATGGTTTTAGGCTGACAATCATCCCGCACACGCTCAAAGAGAGTCTTTTTGGCATCTATACGCTTGGCCATCGGGTCAATATAGAGACGGACATGTTTGCCCGCTATATCTTTCATCTTTTCAACCCCGAAAAGAAAGAGTCGCTCTCCTGGGACGAGATAGACAAGATCTCGGCCCTCTATTAAGAGATAAGATGGATAAGCCTTTGAACAAAGACCTGAAGGCTGCCGCCCTTAAATATGACCGGAGCGCTCACGCCTCTCCCGAACTCCTGGCAAAGGGAAAAGGAGAGACTGCCCATAATATCCTCCGTCTGGCCAAGGAGCATGATATCTCCGTCTTTCAAAACCAAGCCCTGGTCGATTCGCTTCTAAACCTCGAAATCCACGAAGAGATCCCTCCCCGCCTTTACCAGGCCGTAGCAGAGCTCTTTTCTTGGCTTATGAAGGTCGAAAACAGAGAACCAAAATAGTCAAAGGTCACGATCTTTTAAAGAACCGACTTTTGGATTGCACCTCATCTTGTGTTCAACATCCACTTTCTCGTAATCATCCAAAACAGACTTTGAAGCCAGGGTCGAATTTCTAAAGCCATCTCCCTTGTGAAGATATACTCCAAGGTCGTTTTCATGCAGGGCTATACGCGTGGATAAAGAGGTTGAATATGTCGTCAATATCGCATCGTCTTTCATCACTGCCGAGATGTCTCTGAAGTATTCGCTTGTCCATAAGAGAGGATTCGACTTCGGGCTAAAGGCATCTTGATAGACGACATCAAATTTCACCTCTGTCTCCCTGACAAACTCTCTTGCATCGCCTAAGTAGATAGTGATATTCAGGTTTTCAGAGCTATATTTTTGCCCTTTACTCAGAGCTAAGATTATCTCTTGAAAACGATTAAACTCTTCGGGGTAATCGAAATCTTTGAGCGAATAGACAAGTTCTTCATCAAACTCAGGCGAATAGATATTAATTTTCTTCTTGCTGTTTCCGAGTGCATGGAGTGTGGCAAGGGTGTTAAATCCCAGACCAAAACAGACGTCCAAGATGGTGATCTCCTCCCTCTCCTCAGTATGCTTGAGTGCGGGAAGGATATGTTTGGACAGGGACTCGTTCAGGGCCCCGTCCTTTGTAGAATGGTAATGTTCTTCGAACTCTGTACTATACGCGGTGAAAGAGCCGTCTTCGCTCTGTACGGCCTTATGTTTTAATGAGTCAAAGCCCTTTGACATTACAGGCCTTTCCCCAGCATATGCATCTTTTTTCCGACCGCTACATAAGCGTCAACACAAAGCTCTATATTCTCAGCCACTCCAAGATCCGGATTTTCCAAGAGCTCTTCTATGGCTTCTTGTCCATCCTCGGAGTCACTTCGCAATAAAATCAATATTACTGACCAAGCTTTTCAAGGTCAAGCCTTATAGCGTCGTTATCCATCACGCCGATCGGCTGAGCCAGCATATCATCAGCAATCTTTTTTGCATCTTCGAGTGAGTGCATTTTGTATGTTCCGCACTGATAAATATTCAGTTCCGGAATATCAGACTGCTTTTGAACCTTTTTGACATCTTCCATAGACTCTTTCCAGGCCTTGGCGACCTCTTCTTCGGAAGGCGTACCTATCGTACTCATATAAAATCCTGTTCTGCACCCCATAGGAGAGACATCGATTATCTCTGTCTTGTCAGAGTTTAGATGCTCACGGATGAACCCCGCGAACAGATGCTCGAGGGTATGAATCCCTGTCTCGTTCATCATATCCTTGTTCGGCTCGTAAAAACGAAGGTCATATACCGTGATATCGTCACCCGAAGGTGTTTTCATCTTCTTGGCCAAACGGACGGCAGGGGCTTTCATAATCGTATGGTCTACTGTAAAACTGTCTAATAATGGCATCTCTGTTCCCTTGATAATTATTGTGATAATAGTAGCAGATTAGGTTTAAGTACGGATAATACAGTTTAAAGTAACTCTTCACTTAAATATCCTTCTAAAGATAAACGTGAAAACCTTTTCATGCAATTTTAAGTCTGCAGTTTTGCTGCTTTTTTTAAGTATAAATTTTATCCGGTGATGTAAACTGTTTATGTGGAGTTAATTATGAAGTTGAATCTAAATCATTTACTGATGAGTATCGCTCTTGCATTGGACTTGGCTGAAAAAGAGATCTTGCACACAGGTGCCAAACACTCAAGAAGAGTGGCCTATATCTCTATTCGCTTGGCCCGGCTGCTTGACTTCAGTGACGAAGAGGTTTTTGACCTTTTTTCTTTGGCTGTCATGCACGACAACGGTTTGGCAAAGGCTGTTTTAAACAAAAAGCTCAAAGGCGAAACTTTAATCTTCAGTGAACTGGAAGAGATCAACGAGCACTGCAGTATCGGCGAAGAGAACATCTCTAAACTCCCTCTCTTGACGGATCAAAAAAACGTCATCTTGTATCACCATGAACGTTATGACGGAAGCGGGTTCTTTCATAAGAGAGGGGATGAGATTCCTTTTATGGCACAAATAATCGCCTTCGCCGATTTCCTGGACTTTGAGTTTGACCTTCTTGACCTCAGCTACAAAAACCACCAGAACATAATGGAGTACGTCAAGGAGTATTCCGGGATAAAACATTCGAAAAAGATCGCGGATGCCTTTTTACACTTGAGCAACAACAGTGCCTTCTGGTTTGATATGACAGATTTGACCCTTATTCACTCTATTAAACAGTACCTTCCCCATATAGAAATCGATATTACCCTGGCACAACTTTTTGACATCACCTCGATCTTCTGCGAAATCATCGATTCAAAATCAACCTTTACCCTTCGTCACTCTAGCGGTCTTATGGAGAAGGTAGAGCATATGGCGGGCTTTTATCGGTATGATGATGAGGGGACTTTAAAACTTAAAATTGCGGCATCTTTGCATGATCTCGGCAAGCTGGTGATTCCAAACACTATTTTGGACAAAGACGGGGAACTGAATGATGAAGAGTTTGAGATTATAAAAAAACACAGCTACTTTACCAAGTTCATTCTGGATGAAATACAGGGTCTGGGCGAGATGAAGAAGTGGGCATACTCCCATCATGAGAAACTTGACGGAAGTGGCTATCCCTTTGGTAAAAATGCCGACGAGCTCTGCTTTGAAGAGCGTCTGATGAGCTGTTTGGACATGTATCAGGCACTCACCGAAGACAGACCCTATAGAAAAGGCTTCAGCCATGAAAAGAGTATGGATACCCTAAGACGGTCGGCTGCAAGTCATAAAATCGATGGCAGCATAGTCGAAGACATTGATAGAGTGTTCAAGTAAACTTATATTTGACGATTTTTTGATATATATTTTACGGCTTCCAAGGCATTTTCTTCGATAATTTCGGTTAATGTCAACAGTTGCTCCTGCTTGTCATATCCCGACGTCACGGCTACGGATTTTATGCCCGCACTATGCGCAGAAGCGATGTCCAGGCGTGTGTCACCTATCATCCATGTATCCTCTTTATTACAGTCCATAATGCGCATGGCCTTATCTATAGGTTCAGAATGCGGTTTTGGGTTTTCTACATCCTCCCTTCCTATCAAAACCTCAAAGGCGTCCATGACACCAAAATGTTCCAGCAGCTCACGTGAATAGAGCCCTGTTTTGGTTGTCACAACACCCAGTCTGGCAATTTTCTGTGCTTCTTGAATTGCTTCGACTGCGTAATCCAGTAGGACTGTCTTCTCTCGTGATACCTTTTTATAGTGCTCTTTATAGGTCGAGACAAAGTCCCATACTCTTTTTTCTTCAATCCCCAGGTCTGAATACATCCTATCCAGAGGGTGTCCGATCAAGGCTTTGATCTCCTCATCGCTCGGGTGCGGATGTTTATGGAAGTCAAAGGAGTTGTGAAAACTCTCCAAGATAGCCTCTGTCGAATCTATCAGCGTTCCGTCTAAATCAAATAATATCGTCATTTTCTTCCTAATCCTTTATCTTCCACTCTATCTGGTTATGCCAAAAGCCGTTGATCGCCGGTTCGATTGGAGATATCTTCTTGTTGACTGCGCTGATACTGTTGGGGATATACAAGAAGAGATAGGCATTATCCTCTACCACCCTTTTGAATATCTCTTTTTGTACCAGAGCAAGCCTCTCCCTGTTGACTATTCCCTCCGCCTTTTTTATCAAAATGTCGACCTTTTCGTTTTTATAGCCGATAAAGTTGAAGGCACCGGGTTTGTCGTTGTCCGAATGCCAGACCAGATAGGGATCGGGACTGAGAGAAAGCGACCAGCCTAAAAGAACACTGTCAAACTCCCGCGGAAAAACGACCATGTTCAAAAATGCCTGCCACTCCATCACGCGAAGGCTTACCTTGACCCCAATCTTTGCCAATTGATGCTGAATGATTTGCGCGGCATAGGGACGGACCTCCGAAGAGTTGGATGTGGCTATCTCAAACTCGAAAGGTCTGTCTTCATCATATCCCGCTTCCTTAAGCAGTCTCCTGGCTTCATCCCTGTTTACCCTGGGTGCTTTTACCTTCTCGTTGAAGGCTGTTCCCCCCGGTAAAAACGGACCCGTACAGACCTGCCCGTGTCCCAAAAAGAGGATATCCACCAGTTCTTGTCTGTCTATGCCTAAAGAGAGCGCTTCTCTCACTCGCGCGTCTTTAAACCTCTTATCTCTGAGGTTGAAACCAAGATAGGTATACGAATGGGAGATCTGCTCGATTTTTTGGTAATATTCAAAAAAACTCGCATCCACCTGTCTGTTCAACTGCATTGGTTCAAGCGCACCGATATCGATCTGACGGGAACGGAGCATCAAAAACCGCGTAGTCGGATCGGCAATCACGTGAAAAGAGATCTTATTTATATAAGGCTTGTGCTCAAAATACTCTTCATTGGCGGTCAGTTCAATGTTTTTTGAGAACTCCAGCTTGCTGAGCTTGTAAGGACCTGTCCCGACCGGGTTTGTATTAAAAGACGACCCCATGATGTTTTCTTCGTTCTCCAAGATGTGCCGGGGAACGATCTGCATCATCCATGTCTCAAGCGCCTTGAAGTACGGTTTTTTATAGACGACTTCAACCGTGTTCCTGTCGAGAGCCTTGACCGATTGCACCATCCTAAAAGTAGAGGTATAAGGAGTAACGACCTTTGGCGAATGGATCAGATCATAGGTAAAAACCACATCATCCGCACTGAAGACTTCTCCGTCATGCCATTTTACATCGGGGCGAAGATGAAAGATCAAGACCCTCTCATCTCGAAACTCATACGACTCCGCCAGGTCTCCAATGATCTCTTTCCCATCTTTGTCATATTTCACCAGGGCATTAAAAATAAACCCTGCTATTTGGGAACTTCCTGCGTCCGTGGCCAAAAGCGGGTTCAGGCGTGAAGGGTTGCCCGGGGTGTTCAGATGAAGTGTCTTGGCCGAAAGGGTTAAAGTGATGAGTAAAAAAGTCAGGAGGTATTTCATGGGGTGCCAATTTTCACTAAAGGATCTTTCCAGATCACCTCAGCTCGTTTTCGCGTATTATAGCGAAAACTCATTGCCTGAAGGGGTTTGTCATTATGCCCGGAAGAATCCGGGCCTAGGTTCGGTACTCTTCGAGCATATTATTTAGTTTTACCGTCATCTGTGAGAGGTTTGATGAGGCCTCGGCTATCTCATCGACGCTTTTGCTGTTTTCGGATGAGATAGACTCTATCTTACCTACCTTAAGGATCATGGACTGTACCGTCTCAGAGTTGCTGATATAACCCGAAACCGTTTCGTCTACTTGGATAATCGAACGTTCGATAGACTCCACGCTGGTATTAATCTCAGACTCTGCACTGTTCGCGTATTCAGAGAGTTTTTCTATCTCTTTGGCATTTGAACTGATATGTTCACTCGCGTCGATAACAGACTGGACGATAACTCCGATCGTTGCATTAATTTCGGAGAGTGAACGCTGAGTACGCTCCGCGAGTTTTCTTACCTCATCCGCGACAACCGCGAATCCACGTCCATGCTCGCCGGCTCGTGCCGCTTCGATAGCCGCGTTGAGGGCAAGAAGATTGGTCTGGTCTGCGATATCCGAGATAACCGTCAGAACTTCTTTGACCTGAGTAACATCCGAACTCAGCTGTTCAAGTCTTTGCGCGAGTTCCACCTCTTCCCTAGCCCTTGTCTGCACTTCATTCGCAAGATGAATGATCTGGTTATTTGCACCCTTAAGGATATTGCCCGCACTGTCGATATCCTCTTTCGTTGTCTTCGCCTGCTCGATCGAAACCTGCAGGACATCCTGTAAGGAGCTGCCTTCATCTGAGACGTCTCTTACGATCTGCGCTTCTTGTTCCGTCTTTCCTTTGATGATCAAGGAGGCATCTGAAAGTGTTTTTGCGATACCTGTATTCTCCGAAGATGACTGTTTCGCTTCTGAAACCGTGATCTGTACCTTCTCAATGAAAGCATTGATATTCTCAGCCACCTCATGGATCTCGTCACCGGTAGGGACATTGACACGTTGTGTCAGGTCTCCCTCTCCCTTGGCTAGATCATACGCAGCTGCTTGCAGAGTCGCCAGCTTGGCAACAATCAACTTTTGCACCAGGAAGATACTGATAAGAAGCAGGACAATGAAGATAACAGCAGAGATGGCCAGGATAATATTACGGATGGCATGTACACTCTCGAGGACCTCCTCCTCATCGATCTCTACTACCATCCCCCATTTCTGTCCGAATATCTCTATAGGGCTGTAAGAACTCAGCACCCGGACGCCTCGGTAGTCCTCAATGATCCAAGAACCGCTTTTTCCGGCCCTTATCGCTTCTGTCGAGTCCGACTTCACCGACATGACCGAAATCGTAGTACCGGACTCTTTCACCTCGGGGTTATCCAGATCTAAAAGAAAACGGCTGTCGTTTTTCATGCAGCCGTCATCGCATACAAGATTGGCCTTACCCGTTTTACCCAGGCCGGCTTTTTCATAATTGCCGCCAAAGCTCATCACTTCGTTTATCTTTGCCTTTGGAAGCTGAAAAATCACGACCCCTTCGAAGTCTCCCATATAGATGACAGGCGATGCAAGAAACATGGCGGGTTCATTGTAGCTTGGCTCATAAGGTTCATAGTCCGCAAAGGCGACCTCCCCTATTGAAAGTTTTTTGGCCTTTGCAAAGGCTTTACCCAAGCCTGTCGTACTGTAGACTCCCGATTCAAGGTTAGTCCCGTAATCTTTTTCCTTCGAGACAGAATATACGACATCTCCGTCTTTGTTGACTAAAAAGATATCATAAAGCCCAAAATTTTTCAGAAGCTCAACATAGGCCTTATGGATCTCGATATGGTTTTTAGAGTACTCGTTGTCATAGTTTTTATTCATCGAGAGCTTCTCTTTTTCACCGACCTTGTTAGGATTGTCCGTTATATAAAGAAATTGGGCCACCTGACCGCTCTTGTTTTTTGGAAGGTACTCTTTCGTCGGGCGTCTTTGGCTTGAGTCCTTCATCTTATAGTTCACACGGTTTAAGTATTCGTTCTCATAATGGCTCAAGAGTGAACTCTCTATCTTATCGAGCGAAAGCCCCTCTGTGCTCTCCAGCTCTTGAAAACTGTCATCCAGCGTCCATATCGTCTCCACCGTTGCCATATCGCTTGATTTAGATAGTATCAGTAGCTTGATAGATGTCAAAAAATCAATGATATGATCTTTCTTCGACTCTTTTACCGCGTCCAAAAGTGCCATATTGCTCTGCACCAATGCCTGTGAGGCTTTAGAAAGCGAAATCGTCACGATACTCACCGCAATAACGAGTAAAGAAACTGCCATCAAGGCAATCAACTTAAACTTTATACTTTTGACATTCATCACACACCCTTTTCGATAGGCTCATTTGCCGGCTATTGTAGCATAAAGAGGGATTCAATGTAACATTTTTTGTAATATAAAGTTATATAATCGCAGGAGATGAGAAGAAATGAGAATCGAGAACAACGGATCCCGATTCTATATGTTTTATTTAGTTTGATTCAATTTCACGGTCGTACAGTTCCTGAACAGGGCGTTCATTATCTACATAATATTTACGAAAAGCATCTATCTGATCTTTTGATGCGGTTGTCGGTGTCTTGAGTAAATACCACTGAACATTTTCTGTACACGGAGGAGTCGTCAATGAACCGATGTAATGATAATAATGCGCCGTGTCGTCCGGAAGGATGTCCTGAGGATCAATACGGATCTCTTTATCTATCCCGCCGATAATATTATCTAAGAGAGGATTGTTTTTGCCCTCTTCAAAGAAGACTGCGACCACTGCCAGCTGTTTTGTTTTTGGATTTTGGTGAACCAGGTGGGCAACCATGTCATAACGCTTTCCATTTACCGTGTGCTCGCTTTTTCCGTGAAAGTGAAACTGTAGAAGGTGAAAGGTTTCACCGTGAAGTTCGATCTTTCCACCCACCTTTGGTGTCACCTTGATGGAGTGGCCGTTGTCAATGACCTTTGCCGTAGTATGTACGTCTTCATCCATATGAAGATCATATTGATGGTTCATAGAGACCGTTTTACCCGGAACAATATTGATTGGTGATTGAGCATGGCCTGCTCCACATGTTTTTGAGAACTCATCCCAATGTGCCGGACCACTTTGACCATAGTCCCAGTGTTTTTCTTCGCCTTTTTTTTCAGAAGCAATAGCCGATGCTGAAAGAAGTGCCGCTACACCAAGTGCTAATACTGTTTTTTTCATGCTAAATTCCTTTTTTAAGTTTATATTACCCATAAAGCCGCGAAGACTATTGAATGGTTCTTTTTGTAATTTTACAGCAAAATCGTGAAGCTATTCACAATCTTTTTAGCTACCCTATTTCTTTTAGAATTTATAGTTAGCTATGACGCGGTATTGATTCAACTTATCTAGCTGCTTAACATCACCTGTCGCATTTGCGCTGCTTTCATGACGCACCCATATACCTTTGAGTGCTAGAGAAAAACTGCCTATACCATAGGCAATAACCGCATTATAATCCCTTTGGTTATTGGCAAATTTATTATTATTAATGTTCAAATATGACAGGGCCGTTTTCAAACCTTTAAAACCCGTAAAATCATAAGTCTGTGTATAAGCCACTTTAACACCCGCTGAACCACCGATATAGATACTATCGGCATTTAGAGCCTTACCGTAGTTTGACTGGAAAAGGTCATTAGAAGTAATCATGTTGGTAAACAGAGGCGTACCATCCCAGGGAAGGACTAAAGAGTCATGTTTATTATCATCACTCAGAACCTTACTAAGGGCCATCTCGAAACTACTTTCTTTCACTTTGACACCAGCTTTTAAAGCAAAAGAGTTAACATCAATCTCACCGCCGGCAAGGCTTGGATCATTTTTGAGATTATCATCTGCATCACCAACACTCATCTGATTGATATACTGCACGGCCGCATGATAAGAGACCCCTGATGGGAGACTATTATTGAAACCAAGGTCAAGATAAAAACTGTTCATAAAATCATCGGCGTAATAGTTATAAAGCTGCACCTTTACCTTATCTTTGTTGTAAATAGCATCAAAAACAAGGACATCACCCTCATCATCTCCCGTAATAGCACGGGTTTGATCCCCTAAAGCGTGTTTTGTCATATTAATAAACTCACTCGAAGTTCTCTGTTTAAAATGAGTAAGATAATTAAGGGCCAAATCCGTACCATACGGTAGTTTATAGCTAATAAAAGCACCCTGAACCGCTGAAGGCAACATACGCACATCTTTTGCATGAATCAGAGAGGTCTTCATCACCTGACGTCCATAAAGGAGTTCAAGCTCTTTATAGTTGTATCTTATAAAGGCCTCACCCAAAACAGAAAAAGACCCCTTTGCAATGTCACCGCCGGCATCACCCTCTAAACGTACCCCATCGTCACGGGCTAAGATCGAGGTATCTACCACATTAGGCAAAGCAAAACCATTCGTTGTCATAAAACTCACACCGGTTTCAAAGCCATTCCAGTTCCCCGTTGTATACGAAAGTACACCCCCTACCGCATTGGCATGGGCAGAAGTGCTTGAAGAACCGGGAATGTCTTTTTTTGTCTCTATATAGTAGTATCGGATATACCCATTGGCCTTACCCTCTTCAAACCATGACTGAACAGAATCTGCGGCCTGAATTGTGATAACCAGTAGTAAGAGTAAAAATATCTTTTTCATTTATAAACACCTCTAATTATAAAATATATAAGTTGGGGCGAAAGTATATCAAATATTACATTAATGTAGCATATAAGTAATCTTGAATTATATTTTAAGTTTTATAACTTTTCTTGAAGAGAGAGTGGGTTCAAAGATGCGAAGGCATCCTTGAAAAACGAAAGAAGACTCTTAAGGCTTTACTAAAGAAGCGTAAAGTACACGTAAAAGTGTAATAAGTCTCTTAACGCTTTGAGAACTGGCGAGAACGACGTGCTTTACGCTTACCTGGTTTCTTACGTTCAACAACACGTGAATCACGCGTCATCATACCTTCAGGTTTAAGAATAGCACGGAAGCTTTCATCATATTTAACCAGTGCACGAGAGATACCGTGACGAAGTGCATCAGCCTGACCAGCGAAACCGCCGCCAAGAGTTGAAGCAACGATGTCTACAGACTCAGCTTGTTTAGTGAGGTTAAGCGGTTGCATTACACGAAGCTTTTTCGCTTCAAGACCACCAAGCCATGCATCAATAGATAGACCATTGATAGTGATTTTACCCGTTCCCGGAGTTAACCATACTTTTGCGATAGAAGACTTTCTTCTACCCGTTGCGTAAGTTTTTGCCATAATAATCTATCCTTACTTAGCTAGTTGTGCAGTATGAGGATGCTCAGCACCCTTGTACACTTTTAGTTTTTTAAGCATTGCTGCACCAAGTTTTGTTTTTGGAAGCATACCGCGAGTTGCAAGCTTGAACAGTTTTTCCGGATTATTCTCAAGAAGTTCTGTCATCTTTACACTCTTAGTAGAACCGAAGTAACCTGAGTGAGAGAAGTACTCTTTGTTGGCAATTTTGCCAGCACCGTTGAATTTTGCCTTAGAAGCGTTGATGATTACAACATAATCACCACAGTCAACGTTTGGAGTAAAATATGGTTTGTTTTTACCACGAAGTGCCGTAGCGACTTCAGTGATTAGACGACCAAAAGTTTTTCCCTCAGCATCAACAAGAATCCACTTGCGATCAATCTGCTCAGGAGATGCAATTTTAGTAAATTTCATCTGATGTCCTTATATGAGTTTTTAATGAGACAATAGTAAGGGCAAGCCAAACATTCTCTTATATAGTGGCGAAATTATACAGTTATATACTTATATTTTACTTAATTTAAGATATACATAAGATTAAGGTAGATTGGCTGTTTATGCCCGTATTATTTAAAATTGAACTGTTGTTTTATCAGATCTGATAAGTATCCCGTTTTCCGAGAGCCAAAAAACGGGTTTAGGCTTTTCTTTAAAAAGCGTCGTAAAAATACTCCAAACAGAGTTTAAAGTCACTGCATCTTACACAACGCGTATGCAGCTGCTTCTCTTTGTCTATGGCTATAGAAAAACCGTTTTTGAAAGAGACAGCCCAGGCATGCGGAGCATTCCAGGCATAGGTCGTGGCTGTCCAATAGTAGCGCGGCTTAAAATAGATAAAGCCCTTTTGTATCATTCGTCCATCGCTGCGGGTAGTATCGACTATACTGACGAGTTCCTGCTCACTGGGGAGCCACCAGTCATCAAAGTCGCCCTCGTCAAGCTCTTCGCAATACTCTTTTGCCTCGTTCCATGTGTAAAGCGTTCCCTTGTTCTCAGGAACATCCTGCCACATCAGATAGGTCTTCTCATCTATCAACACTCCGCCATATGCACAAATAGCAGCTAAAAGTAAAAGTGCAAAAGACCTCATCCCTTAGTATTTATAACTCATAGAGATTTCAAAACTTCTTCCCATTTTAAAGGTTTTCGTCACATTACTGCCCTCTTCCCAAACGATTTCGTCGTCAAGAAGGTTTCTTGCCTTGAACTGCACTCCAAGACCCTCATAAAGGCGTTCCTGCCACGTAAAGTCAACAATATGCGGCGGTGTCTCTTCTTGATCCGGGTACTCTTTAGCAGCGTTTTTCAAACCGACCTTACGGATACGTTTAGACATCTTTTTATACGTCTAGTTTAGCTAAAGGCCTTCGGTATTGTCG
>CAXGZT010000046.1:0-15133 GCA_964014335.1 uncultured Campylobacterales bacterium
CGAGATCAATGTGGGTCTCGTGGGCTCGGAGATGTGTATAAGAGACAGAGAAAACAAAATCAAACGTTGAGGAGTTAAGTGCACGAGACAGTACGATCTGTGCTATCTCCGCTCAGGAGTTTGATAAGGCGGATGATTATATTAAAATCAGCGAGCACTCTCACTATATGCATGAGTTCTTTGAAATGATGGTGGTTCTTCAACTCCTCTCCTTAGAAATATCGATTCGTTTAGGCAATGATGTTGATATGCCTCGGAATCTAGCAAAATCTGTCACTGTGGAATAAAAAACTGACTTCTTTAGAAAAAGCGTAACTGCAGAGTAGTAGAATCCTTCTCTTTGCTTAAGTCGGTCTCAGTCCAATGGAATGGAACCGACATCTTGTGTAAACTCCACCTTGCTTCTGCAAAATCAATCACCGTAATCAACAACTGAGCTCTTTAAAAAGCCTTACAATATAATAGAACAGAGATACAGCAAACACCCACGCTCCTCTTTAATAACATTCTAACAGAGAGAAAAAGCTTTTGTAAAACAGAAATTATCCTCTATATTTTCTCATTGCACCAAAAATACAAATAAAAATGGGAAAAAACAGAAAAATACCTTTTTTATTCTCTAAAATTTTTCTATTAATTTAATTATAAAAGTTTTTCTTGCTATACTATATATAACACATCCTTATATTATCACAAAGTTTTGACATGAATACAAACAAAAAAATCCTGCTTATCGTCGCTCTCATGCTTATCATACTGGCTGCAGCCACAATTATCAATGTTGCCGTTAACTTTAGAGACTACTCTTATAACAATGCTATTGAAAAATCAAAAATGACAGCCGAGATTGTCCGTGACGGATTAACCGCTCATATGGTTAACGATATTATGGACAAACGCAACTCTTTCCTAAGAAATATTGCCAGTTATAATGACGTCAAAGCACTTTGGGTCGTACGCTCTCCAAAGGTCGATCAACAATTTGGTCCCGGTCTGCCTAAGGAAGAGCCCAAAGACGAGATTGATTCAAAGGTCTTAAGCAGCGGCAAGATGTCCTACAAGATCACAGAAGACACTGATGATGCCAAACTAAGAGTCTCTATACCCTATATTGCAAGTTCTCTCGACACTCCAGACTGCCTCTCTTGTCACAAGGTCGATGATGGCGATGTACTAGGGGTAATCAGTATGGAGTTTGATATTAGCCATACAAGAAATGTCGGCATGATGACGGTTCTTAAAATCTTCGCCCTCAATGTCGTTTTCATTATCATTGCACTCTTCCTTACCAATCACTATTTTAAACCTTATATGCAAGTATTTTCAGATCTGACAGAGATGATCAAGCATGCCAATAACGGTGACTTTTCACATAGAATCACGAGAAAAATATCGGGCGACGGAGCGGAAGTAGTGGCCCAGATCAATAAGCTCTTCTCAAATATGCAGGAGACCTTTTCTCAATTAAAGGCAAATTTGAATACCTTCGTATCACGTTCGAACATCTCCTGCACGGATCCTTTGGAAGAGTCTAAAAACATCATTCATGAACTCTCCGACATCTACAAGTTTAAAAAGACGATCGAGCTAGACAAGGACAAGTATGCCATTTACCACCGTATCTATAATCTTTTAGAAAATAAGTTTGAGATCAAACACTTTGCCATGTATGAGGTAAACCGCATTCGAAAAGAGAGAAACCTACTTTATATCACTAAGGGTGAAAGCTTTTGTGCCCATGAAGCCGATGTAGATGCACTTGAGTGTCGGGCATTCAGGACCTCTTCAGATGTCATATCAAGCGATTTCCCTGAGCTCTGTACATCATGTACCCAAAACGGAAAAGTCGAATATGCCTGCTTGCCTTTTAATATCAACAGTGACTACTCACTGATACTCTCAATCTCTACTAAGAATAAAAAAGAGCTGGCGGATATAGACAAGAAGACCAGTACTATCAAAAACTATTTTGACGCAGCCAAACCTGTAATCGAAAGCAAGATATTGATGGATATCCTGCGAGAGTCTTCTTTGCGCGATGGATTGACCGGTCTTTACAACCGGCGGTTCCTAGAAGAGTATATCGAGAACGAGCAGTCTAGAATCAGAAGAGAATCAACCTCTTACGATATTTTGATGATAGACATTGACTACTTTAAACTTGTTAATGATACCTATGGCCATGACGTCGGCGACACCGTGATCAAAGCCTTGAGTGAGATACTCAGATCATCCATCAGAGAATCTGATATGGCTATCCGGTACGGCGGCGAAGAGTTCCTTGTACTGCTTCGTCACACCACGCCCGAGGCAACGGCCAAGATCGCGTCAAACATTCATCTCACATTCAAAGAGAAAAAGTTCACTATAGAAAATGAGACGATACAAAAGACCCTTAGTATAGGTATCGCTCACCTGCCAAAAGATGCCTCTTCAATCTGGAAGGTTATCAAATATGCAGACACTGCCTTGTATGAGGCTAAAAATACGGGACGTGATAAGATCGTCGACTTTAAACCTGAGATGTTTGAGGGGTATTAAAAGCCCTCAAGCAGACTTATTAAACGAGCTAAATTCTCCCTACCTTAGAGCCACAAGAGCGACTTCTTCCTCTTTTATGCAAATGAACAAAGAGATCACGTACTTAGTTCAATGATAAAATAGAAGCAATGGAAAGAGTCTGCTAAAGGATATTCGGGGAAAAGAGTAGTTTAAAGGAAAGAGGAACTCTCTTAAACGAGAGCTCCTAAAGAGGCTGGCTAGTGACAGCCACACCCTGTACCACATGAACCGCCGCTTTGCGCCGGTGCTTGTTGTGGTGCTGCCGCAGCTGCTCCGCCTGTAGAACAGGCAGAAACACCTGGAGGTGTATTCGGTTGAACAGCTGCATTATCTACACCGCCAGCCTCATTGATCTTCTCGATCTCTGCCCATAGTGCTTCGGCAGCACCCATGAAGCGTTTTGCAGTTTCTGAATCCGGTTGAGCGAAAGTAACCGGTTTACCTTGGTCACCGCCTGTACGAACAGCCGGTTCGATTGGAATTTCTGCAATGATTTGAGTATCAAACTCATCTGCCATCGGCTGAGTCGTTCCCTTTCCAAAGATATCATACTCAACGCCCGTATCCGGAGCGATGAAACCAGACATGTTCTCTACGATACCCGCAATAGGGATATTCAGTTTTTTGAACATATCTAATGAACGACGTGAGTCATCAAGAGATACCATCTGCGGAGTTGTCACCGTAATACCAGCCGTTACAGGAACTGACTGTGCAAGTGAAAGCTGAGCATCACCTGTTCCCGGAGGCATATCGATAATTAAACAGTCTAACTCAGACCACAATATATCTCTCAGGAACTGCTCGATTGCCTTCATGATCATAGCACCACGCCAGATTAAAGCTGCACCTTCGTCCATAAGAGAACCCATAGACATCATCTCTACACCATAGGCCTTAAGTGGAATAACTTTTTGACCTTCAATCTCCGGTTTAACCCCTTCAAGACCCATCATACGGGGGATATTCGGACCATAGATGTCTGCATCTAAAAGACCGACTTTTTTACCCTGCTGAGCAAGTGCGATAGCAAGATTAACTGAAGTCGTAGATTTACCAACCCCACCCTTACCTGAAGATATCATTACAAAGTTTTTAACGTGTGGGGCGATATTCTTACCCTTAGAAGAGCTTTCTCTAGGCATTTTTGGAGCGTTGATATTAATAGCAACATCTGAAGCACCCGCCTTCTTAAGCTCAGTCGTAGACTCTTCTACGATCTGCTGCGCTACTTCGGGAGCTGATGATGTAACCTCTACATCAACAGACACTTTAGTACCGTCAATTTGGATGTTTTTAACGAATCCAAAAGTCACGATATCCTTAGAAAAGCCAGGATATGTAACTTTTGACAATGCGTTTTTTACAATATTTTCTGTCATTTTATTTCCTTTATAAATTTCTCTAACTTAACAACTCTGCGTTTATTGAGCTAGTTTAAACTCTTGTTGCGCATTAGCCGCTGCTTCTTCTGCTATCTTGGCAATCGCGTCCGGATTATCCATGATCTCTTGGGTGATCTTGTACGAACAAAATTTCGGTCCACACATAGAACAGAACTCTGCCTCTTTGAAAACATCCTGAGGCAGTGTCTCGTCATGATATTCACGAGCACGGTCGCCGTCCAGTGCCAACTCAAACTGTTTCTCCCAGTCGAATGTATAACGCGCATCAGACATTGCATCATCAATATCACGCGCACCTGTACGGCCGCGAGCGATATCGGCTGCGTGAGCTGCGATCTTATAAGCGATAATACCTTCACGCACATCTTCCGCATTTGGAAGACCCAAGTGCTCTTTCGGTGTAACATAGCACAACATTGAAGCTCCATGCCAACCGCCTACAGCAGCACCGATGGCAGACGAGATATGGTCATATCCCGCCGCAATATCGGTAACCAGAGGCCCAAGGATATAAAAAGGTGCTTCATGGCATAGCTCTCTTTGTATCTTCATATTACGTTCAATCTGATTAATAGGAACGTGACCCGGTCCTTCTATCATGACTTGAACGTCTTTTTCCCAGGCGCGTAGTGTCAACTCACCCAGTACTTTCAACTCGCCAAGCTGAGCTTCGTCAGATGCATCTGCCAAACATCCCGGACGAAGCGAATCACCCAAAGAGAGTGATACATCGTATTTAGCACAGATATCCAAGATATCATCAAATGCCGTAAAGAAAGGGTTTTCTCTATGGTAATGCATCATCCATGCTGCCATCAATGAACCACCGCGGGATACGATGCCCATCTTACGTTTTGCAACTTTTGGCATCGTCTCAAGCAAGAAACCGGCATGAATTGTAAAATATGAAACACCCTGCTGAGCTTGGCGTTCCAGGACTTCAAGCATTTTTTCGATAGTCAGGTCTTCGATCTTGTTTCCGACATCATGAAGGATCTGATAGATAGGCACCGTACCGATTGGAATTTGCGAGTTAGCGATAACATTACGGCGTATATCATCCAGGTCACCGCCTGTCGATAGATCCATCGCTGTATCAGCCTTATACTTTTGAGATACAACGATCTTATCAATCTCTTCCGAAACATCTGACGCTAATGCAGATGAACCGATATTTGCATTGATTTTACAGCTTGCTGCGATACCGATTGCCATCGGCTCCAGGTTTTTATGATTAACATTTGCCGGAATGATCATACGACCACGAGCAACTTCACTTCTTACCAGTTCAGGCTCAAGCTTTTCAAGCTTAGCTACGTATTCCATCTCTTCTGTAATAAGACCCTGTTTTGCGTAATACATCTGTGTACGGACTTTGTCACCTTCGCGTTTCTTAAGCCATTCTGTTCTCATAAAAAATCTCCTGTATCTAGTAGTCGAATACTACTCATCTAAAGTAAGTATTTCGTAAGAATAAATATCAAGTGAAACTATTTTAATTTCACTTAAGCAAAATTAAAATTGATCTCGACACAATCTATCCAGCGTATTGAAAAACTTTTAAATTCTTCCTACCAATTTTCCGAAATGTAACACAAACAAGTTAAAAGAAAGCTTTCTGCATGTATAATTTCGTAACACCTGTTACAAATAGGAGCATTTTTGTCCGATTTAACACTCATTCTGCTAGCGGCTGGGAACTCCACACGTTTTGACACCCCTGTTAAAAAACAGTGGCTCCGTGTAGAACATCAGCCTTTGTGGCATTTCGTTACAAATGAGTTTGAAAATTTAAACCTTTTTTCAAAGATAATTATCACTGCGCATAAAAATGAGATTGATTATATGAGATCATTTTGCGAGCATACTATCATTGAGGGTGGCCATACGCGTCAGGCTTCATTAAAAAATGCTCTTGAGCATGTTTCCTCATCTCATGTCATGGTAAGTGATATTGCTAGAGCCTGCCCTCCTAAAGAGCTGATTTTAAGGCTTATCGGTGCAAAGGATCTGGCAGACAGTGTCGTACCTGTTTTAAAGATGAACGACACCCTCTCCTATGACGGAGATAATATCGACAGAGAAAAGCTTAAAAGAATTCAAACACCGCAGCTATCGAAGAGCGAGGTCCTCAAAAATGCTCTGAACACGGGCGAAGAATACACTGACGAGAGCAGCGCCATCCTTGCTTTTGGAAAGAGAAGAGTAGAAGTCGAAGGAGACGAGTCTGCACATAAGCTAACGCACTTGAGCGATATGAAAAACATCCCTTGTTTACGCCCTCCTTCAACAGATACGCTTGTTGGCAACGGTTTTGACGTGCATGCCTTTGAGGATGGCAAGAAGATGTTCCTGGGAGGCGTCGAGATAGACTCCGCTTTTGGCTTCAAAGCACACAGTGACGGTGACGTAGCCATCCATTCTCTTATCGATGCCCTTTTAGGCGCATCAGGTATGGGTGATATCGGAACACTTTTTCCCGATAGCGACGACAGCTACAGGGGTATCGACTCTAAGATCCTCTTAAAAGAGTGTGTAAAAAGGTTGCATAATTGCGGTTTTGTCGTCATAAATGTTGATCTGACTATTATCGCACAGACACCCCGTCTGAGCGAGTACAAAGCGAAGATTCGCCATACCCTGGCAGAAATTTTAGAGATTGAGCCGTTTTTATGCAATATAAAAGCGACTACAACAGAGAGGCTCGGCTTTACCGGCCGAAAAGAAGGCGTTGCCGTTCAAAGCAGCGCAAGCTTGAAATATCTAGACTGGACTAAAATATGAAAATTTTGATTATTGAAAATGAGATCTATCTTGCACAAAGTATTGCTGCAAAACTAAGCGACCTTGGACATGTTTGCGACCTTGCGTCAACGACAAAAGATGCCCTAAGCAACGAACCTTATGATGTTGTACTCTTATCAACCAATATCTCCGGACAAGACTTTTATCCTGTGATTGATGCGTATAAGGATGCGGTTGTCATTTTGATGATCTCGTATGTGAGTAATGATACTGTTTCCAAACCTCTTAAAGCGGGTGCAAAAGACTATATCCTAAAACCGTTTATGATCGAAGAGTTGATCCGCAAGATCGACCACTTCCAGGATTATGAACAGCTTAAACGTCAAAACTCGACCTTTCAACGTTATATTGAACACTCTTTCTCTTCTGTAAAAGTTGATTGTGATTATGAAAAAGCAGACCTGCCTATCTTTGTTTTCTCAAATTATCAAAAATACGCGGATGCTTTCGCTTTTAAGTTGCTCAACCGCTGTAACTCCCCCCTGCATTTTATCTCTTTGGCAAGTCTTCGTACACTTGATGAGATCGCCAGCCTTAATCCTGAGCGTCTGACCTATATCACAGACTTTCAAGCCCTCAAGAAGACAGATAAAAAACCTTTTCTGGACCTGATTCAAGGCAAGAGCGTCATCGTCTCAAGTACAGACGTTGTTGAAGAGGTTCCCTATAAGACAGTTGAGATGAAAAGTGACAACAAGGTCATCGAACAAGGCGATATCCTGCCTATCGAAGATTATGTCAAATATATTGTGCTAAATTATCAACACAAGTTCCCTGATACAGAACTTTCTAAAAAATTAGGGATATCTCGAAAAAGCCTATGGGAAAAGAGAAAAAAATATGGAATCATCAAGAAAAAATAAAGAACTTCATCTCGATAAAGAAGCAGCTTCCGCACTTTCTCTTGTCAAGGCAGGACTCCTTAGTCCTGTAAGCTCACTCATGAGCAAGTCTGAGACCATCGATGTCTTGAAAACAGGGCTCGTTAATGGAAAAACCTTTCCCTTCCCTTTTATACTCTCTCCCAGCGGAAGAACAAATGCAGGAGTTCTCGGCTCGGCAAAACAGGGGGAACGCCTCGAGCTTGTCGTTGACAAAGAACATGTTGGCCATATTATTGTAGATGAGATCTTCGAGATCAATCCATCCGAGAGAGTCCGCCAGATATATGGAACAGATGACCTTTCCCACCCCGGCGTTAAAAACACTTATGAGCGTTTAGGCAAGCTGGCAGTCAGCGGAAACTATGAGATAAAGCATGCAGCTCTCAATAGAAGCAAAGAGCTTATAGATGAGGCCAAGAGCAGAGTCGGGGCTAAGCACACTACCGCCATTATGATGGCAGCGAACCCTCTGCACAGAGCACACGAACGATTGATCCGACAGACACTGGACAAAACTGACCTTATTGTCATTTTTTTGCTCAAATCCTATCAGGAAAAAGAGCTCGATTTTGAAACACGCAAAGAGACCCTGGAATTTTTCATTACCAATTATCTGCCCAAGAACCGTGTGATCGTGATCCCCCTGGAAAGTTCTTATATATTCGCCGGTTATAATGAGGTTCTTATTGATGCAATCGTGGCTATGAATTACGGCTGTAACTGTCTTACCATCGGTCAAAACCATGCCGGCGTCGGCATGTATTATGATCAAAATGACAATAAATCTATCGTGGACAAGCTCGTAGACACCAATATTGATATCAATATCGCAGCCGAATATGTCTACTGCAACGAATGTAAGACCCTTGTCTCGACACAAACCTGCCCACACGGACAGCACCATCACATCTCTTATCATTCAGAGTCTATTTTGGAACTGCTTAAACTCGGTCTTTTGCCGCCGGCAGTTTTGATGCGAAAAGAGATCTCTGCACTTATCCTTTCCAAGCTCTTTAAGGATCGTTTTAAAAACTTGGAAAAACTCTATTATGATATCTTGCCGATCACGGGTCTGCTTGAGGAACATAATGAAAAAGATTTTTATATAGAGTTGATGAAACTTTATCAGACAACCTCACTTACCTAGGTGAGCATCGACAAGTCAATGGGACTTTCTTCTCATTTATAGATTCGGAACCAAAGTCGGTGTTTAAAGCACCGATGGCGGAGTCCAAAACACCCCGCTCAGGTTTTAACCACGGGGGTATCGGCGTTTTACGAACTTAAATTTAGTATAAGTTCTGCATCGGGTTTTAGCCCAGAAGCGCCAGAAAGGAAATATATATGAATTGGTTTTTACTCACCGTCGGTTACAGCGGAATGTCACCGAAGGCACCCGGAACAGTCGGCTCTTTCGTCTCTCTGCTCTTAGGAGTCGCTATCTTGACCTATCTGGATTCGACTACCCTCTTTTTAGGCGCACTATTGGCTACCGTAGCTGGATACAAGCTGGTCAATGATTATGAGGCTGCGGGTGGCATACATGATAATAAACATATCGTGATTGATGAATTAGCCGGGATGTGGATCAGTATGTCCATAGCTATTGCTCCTTTGACACAGATTCCCCCCGAAGCCTATAGTGAGCTTACGGAACATTGGAGTTTATGGTTAGCCATCTCTTTGAGTTTTGCCTTTTTTCGCTATTTTGATATCGCAAAGCCTTCTATCATCGGCCGTTTGGACAGAGACGCAAAGGGCGGGATAGGTGTTATGGGAGATGATCTCGTCGCAGGTCTTGCAGCAGGCGTTCTGACAGCCTTAGTCATGAAACTTCTCTTTATCTATCTCGGAATGGCCTGATGACACGCCGCAGTAAGAACAGAAGTTCTCAATCAGGAGCGAAGCGGAGTTCACAAAACCCAAACTCAAATTCGGCTAAGGCAAAGGCCCGACATAAACAGGCTGCTTCAAAACCCAAATCATCAAAGGTAGAGATCTTTACCGCTTCATTCTGCCCACACTGTCAAGATGCAAAGACCTATATGCAGATGAACAATATCAAGTTCACGGAGCATAACCTTGAAAAGTCAAAGGGAGCGGAAAAAAAATTTCTTGCCATGGGCGGAAAGAAGATCCCTCTTCTTGTCGTCAAAGGAAAGATCCTTCGTTCATGGAATCAAGAAGCCTTTAAAAAAGCCTATAACGCCTAGCCTACTTTTTATTACTCTTCTTTAGCGTCTTTTTAGGGACTTTCTTTAACGGCTTCTTTACCTTAGGCGCCTTTGCAATCGCTTTTTTCACAAGAGCTCTCTTTTTCACAGGCTTTGACTCCAGTTTTTCAAGACGCTTATCCAACTCTTTTAGCAGGCCTTTGAGCTCATTCACCTCTTTGTGAATCTCATTATATCCTTCAAGAACATAGGTATCGACAACGACCTCATATCCGTTTTTACCTTTTTTAGCTGTAATCAAACCGTCTTTTATCATCTTATAAACGGTCTTATCGCTCTTTCGAATTAAATCAGAATAAGCCTTTACACTTAACTTTCGCGTGCTTTTTGATTCCACTTCTTGCATCTTTCATCCTTTTTCGAATATCTTATAATCACTTGAATACAAAAAGGTTACGTCACACAATCCCTACACAATCAATTTTTATACTCTTAGCATCAGACACTTAATATTTCATACTGACCGGACTCTTCATCGTGGGCAAATGGGCTAAAAAGGAGTAACAATGCAAAGTATTCATCTTATCGATCATAAAGGAAAATTCAGAGGTTCTTTCTCCAATATACGTAATGCAAAAAACTTTGCCCATCATGAACATATAAATAGCTATTATTTAAAACGAAAAGACTCTTATACCAACGGAATAGATATTGTAAGCATTGTGAAGAAACACTCAGCAGGCTATCTGGTCAAAGATAAACAAAATCACAGGCTTATACTTTCTAACTTAAGAGGCTACAGGCGTATCGGTGACAACAGAAAAATAAAGGACTAGTACAAAGATTCCAAGATCTATATTAAAAAGCACCCCTTTCTGGCTCTAGGAGCAAGCCTTGGCGTATTTTTTGGACTGACCAGTTTCTAGAGCTAATGAACCTGTAATACTAAACTCTTATAATCGGAAAATAGAAAGGATGTACGATGATCAACGTCAAACTTCTCAATAAAACAGGTCAACTTGTCAAACTCTTTCATTCAGTGAAAGCAGCCTATCAATATGCCGATAAATACCATCTCGAAGAATTTTCCGTTCAAACAACCCTAGTTTAAACTCATAAAGAAGAGCTAGTTCTTCATCTTCATCTTCTCTTCAATCACATCAATGAGTTTCTGTGCTTCTGCATCTTCAAGCACCCCCTCATGCTGCATCTTCCAGATCAATGAACGTTCATGGTTCAAGATCAACCTTTGCGCTGAACTAAGCTGCAGGGAGGAGATCAAAGAAGCATACTCATCTTCTATCATCTTTATAAACTCAAAGGCAGACTGACGGTTTCCCTCTATCATGCTCAGGGCTTCGCTCCTTGCCCCCTCTGAGGGAGCCAAGAATTGCAGATGCCTTTCCATCTCATCTTGCGCTTCTACGAAACCGCGAGCGACGTCATAATTCAAAGAGAGACGGCTGAATATCCAGCTCTCCACCTTCGCACTAAAGTAAGGCAGGTGAAGCATCCAGTACGGTGGTAGGGGCAGAGCAAAGTTCTTTATCAAAGCCCTTCTCGGATAGATAAGAGGCTTATTATCCAAGGCCTCTTCTACCGAAGAAGAGAGTTTGTTTGCAGCGTGACGTCCGATATATCCATATTCAAACTGCTTCCAATACGAACTTCTTTCGATCTCCAAAAGCCGCCGCATAAAAGCCACATTGATATCTTCTTCCATCTGCGTTTCGATAAAAGACTCTTCCCTTACATCGTCTATATACGTTTGCAGTTTTGATTTGGAAATCGTATTGAAAAAAATATTTTTATTAAACTTTTCCAGAAACTCTTCCATCTGCTTATGCACACCGTCAGCTGCTTTTTGTACGGAGGCCTCTTTTGCAGGAGGGAGCTTGTCCAGGCCTAAAAGATGAAGCAGCCATTCCATCGACGAGCCGTTAAAGACAATGGTCAATACGACTATACCTGCCGTCAAAAAAAGGACCTGATCGGAAAAGTCTGCTGATACCGAACTGTCCTGGGCAAGGCTGAGTGCCATGGACAGGGAGACTGCACCTCTTAACCCTCCCCAGATTAGCACCGTCGCCTTTTCTCGTGTAATTCCTATGCCTATGCGTTTTAGTACGGGCATCAGAATCAATACCGAGATAGAACGTATCAACAATAATAAAAGATATAAAACCCCCAGTTTGACCCACATGGAAGGATCGCTGAAGTTGACATGCAAGACGATAACAATCCCGACAATCAAAAAGATCAATGTATTTGCCATATAGGCCATCGTCTCCCAAAACTGGTGTAAAAAATGCGTGACCTCCGGAGAGATGCGGGTACGCCCAAGGGTCGAGAACATCAAGGCCAAGGAAAAAAGAGAGACGACGCCCGAGACATGCAGGTATTCAGAGACGATGAAGGCGATATACGCTGCGACGACAGAAAGAGTGATCTCGACCAAAGGCTGATTAAACAGACGTCCAATCACCCATAGTATAAGCCAGGCCACACCCACACCTATGAGGCTCCCGGCTGCAACAATTCGTAAAAAGTCGCCAACGACAGCCAGAGAGTCGACTTCTGTAGTCGTGCCCAAGGCAAACCCGTAAAAGAGTGAAAAAAACACAATTGCGGTGCCGTCATTTAAAAGCGACTCTCCCTCAAGCAGGGTCACCAAGCGTTTGCGTGAACTCTTTTCTTTTAAAAGGGCAACCACCGCCACGGGATCTGTCGCTGAGACAAGCGCACCAAAAAGCAAAGCGACCCCTATGCCCCAGGAGAAAAGCCATGAAACGGCAAAGGCTGTCAGCACCATGCTGATAATCAACCCCAGTATTGCCAAGAGTATGATCTGGGGAGCAATCCTGAAGAACAGATGCGGCTCCATGGAATAGGCCGATTCGAAGATCAAGATAGGCAAAAATAGAAACAATATCAGATGAGGGTCAATATTGCCTGCCATATGGATCATCTCGGAAAAGACGCTGCTCCCATTCCAGCCCCCTCTTTCAAAGCTTGCAATGCCGATGCCTATTAATAATAAAAGCACCGTATAAGGGAGTTTGGAGTTTTGAAAAAAGCTCTTTACCAAAGCCCCTAAAAGTAAGGCTCCTACAGCAAAAATTAAGACTATCACACCTTCATTATGCATCAGACTCTCCCCACTTGGATTCCATCTGTTTTCATTGTACATCAGTGAATGTATAAGAGAAATAAAAAAATCGTTTTAAGCTAAAACCGATAAAATATCTCCACTATATACGGGAAGAGACAATGGCATACTTTTTAACGGTTGATGCAGGCACGGGAAGCGCGAGAGCGGTTATATTTGATACAAAAGGCCATCAGCTTGGCATTTCACAGCAGGAGTGGTCACATCTTTGCGAAGCCGGTGTTGAAAACTCCATGGGCTTCGACACGCAAACAAACTGGAAGATCGTTTCCACCTGCATTCAAGCTGCTATCAAAAGTGCTGATATAGACCCCAAAGAGATCAAGGCGGTAACGGCTACGAGCATGCGCGAAGGTATAGTCCTTTATGACAAGGAGAATCTCGAACTGTTCGGAGTTGCCAATGTCGATGCAAGGGCAGACAAAGAGGTGGCCTACCTCAACCAAAACTATCCAGGTCTGGAAAAAGAGTTTTATGAGACCAGCGGACAGACCTTTGCACTTGGTGCCCTCCCCCGACTCCTTTGGGTGAAAAACAACAAGCCTGTCCTTTATCAGAAAACAGCACATATCTCCATGATCAGCGACTGGGTACTGGCCAAACTTTCAAATGTCATTGCGACAGACCCTTCCAACGCGGGAACGACAGGAGTGTTTTCGCTCAAGACCCGACAATGGGATACGGCCATGGCGACAAAGGTCGGTATAAAAGATGATATTTTTCCTCCCGTTTACGAGACGGGTACACAGATAGGTGAAGTCACCTCATCTGCTTCCAAGGAGACAGGCTTGGTAAGGGGAACTCCCGTGATTATGGGCGGCGGAGATGTCCAGTTGGGTTCCGCCGGACTGGGGGTCGTCGAGACGAACGAGGTCGCCGTGCTCGGCGGGACCTTTTGGCAGCAGCTCGTCAATATGGACAAACCGCTTACCCATCCGGCTATGGATATACGCATCAATCCTCACGTCATCGAAGGGATCTCTCAAGCCGAAGGGATCTCCTTCTTCTCGGGTATGGTCATGCGCTGGTTCAGAGATGTCTTCTGCGAGGGAGAAGTGGCTGAGGCACAAAAAAAAGGCATAGATCCCTACTCTCTTTTAGAAGAGCTGGCTTCTAAGGTTCCAGCAGGTTCAAACGGGATCCTTCCCATCTTTTCAGACGCCATGCATTACGGAAAGTGGTATCACGCCGCGCCTTCGTTTTTAAACCTCTCGCTCGATACCGAAAAATCTTCCAAGGCGGCCATGTTTCGCTCCTTGGAAGAGAATGCGGCAATCGTCTCCATGCTAAACCTGGAGTCTATCTTCGAGTTTACCGGCGTTCAAACAGAGAGTATCACCTTTGCAGGAGGCGCATCAAAGGGCGCCTTATGGTCACAGATATTGGCTGACGTAACCCAAAAAGAGATACAAATACCCCGCGTAAACGAGGCGACCGCCCTCGGCGGTGCCTTTGCCTGCGGCGTTGCCACCGGTGAATACAACTCTATAGCAGAGGCTTCCAAGGCATTGATACGGTGGGAGAAGAGCTATGCCCCCAATGCAGAGCATAAAGAGCTTTATCAAGATATAGCCGGCAGATGGAAAGAGGCCTATGCCTCTTCGCTTGAACTTGTGGACAAGGGCATCACGACCTCCATGTGGAAAGCACCGGGACTTTAGTTCTTACCCCACTTAGGCTTCAGCCACGGGGGCATCGGCATTTAGCGCTAGAAATCTGATATAATCTTAGAAAAATAATTAGTAAGTACTAATGAGAATAACAAAACGTGTAACATTTATTGTAAAACAAGCCATGGCTGCTTTTACGGAGTAAAAATGTTTCTAACACATGATTAAAACATAAAAAAGCACATTAAGGAAAGAATATGACAATAACAAAGAGAGTTACTTTTATAGCAAAACCAGACGGTATAGAAAAGATGAAAGAACTTTTATCTGCAATGGTAATCCCTTCCAAGGCTGAAGACGGCTGTCTCTTCTATGAGATCGTCCAGTATGAGAAGAGACCCGAAAAATTCATGGCTATCGAGACATGGAGAGATGAAGCGGCCCTTGACGGGCACAAGGCATCTGCACACTACAAGGTCTACAAGTCTTCTTTTGAACCTTACTGCCTGAAAAAATATACGGA
>CAXGZT010000047.1:0-15054 GCA_964014335.1 uncultured Campylobacterales bacterium
GAGTGACGCTCGCTGTTGTACTCTCTCAGGTAAAACAGGGACGGCTCTAGGCCTCTACACTCTTCATAAACTCCAAGATATGTTGCTGAAAATCTTCCATCAACAAGGTCGGAGTACGTTTTTTATTGTAGATGAGAGAAAACTCGCGCATGAACCGATGTTTCCTGATGGGAATATGAAAGAGCTCTTTTGCCCTAAGCTCTTTTTGAACAGAGATACGCGGCAGACAGCTGATATAGTTGCTGTCTAAGAGCAGAAAGTTTTTGATGGCCTCTGTCTGTTCAAGCTCTAGTACGATATTCAGCTCTTTGTCAACAGGCTTGATCTGCTCCAGAAATACGGATCGTGTTCCTGAGCCTTTTTCCCTGAGCACCCATTTTTTCTGGGCCAGGCTATCGATAAAATATTCCCCCTGCAAACTTTTGTCCGAACTGACAACGATAAGCTCATCGGGAGCGATGACGTTTTGTATGACGGCAGATGAGTGGATGTTTCCCTCGATGAGACCCAGGTCAATCTCACCGCTTTCAATGAGGGTGACAATATCTTCGGTATTGGCCATTTTCATATTCATGGTAACATCATGCCGTTTCTCCATATAGCTTGTCATCAGCTGAGGCATGATGTAGTGTGCGGTCGTCAAACTTGCACCGACATTGATCTCGCCATGCAGATGGTTCTGAGTAAACTTTTGATGAAGACTTTTAAGGTCTATGAAAAGAGGTTGGACCTCTTTCAAAAAAAGACGGCCACGTTCATTCAGGACCAGTTTTTTTCCTATGCGTTCAAAAAGCTTTTCGTCCAGGTGACTTTCCAGCTCTTTGAGTGCCATAGAAACGGCAGATTGGCTCATCTTGTATTTGTTCGCAACTTCAATGAGTGTACGAGATTTTGAAACCGCAATGAAGAGTTCGATTTGACGTAGAGAAAACATAAAAAACCTTTGAAGCTTAGAAGATGTGCTTAAGATAACTTTTTTTGAAGATTATATCATTTTTATTTAATTTTTTTGAAGGTAATTACTGTGCTATCATACTACACTTAAATATTAAGATTAAGGGATTTAAAGATGCAAAGACGCGATTTTTTCAAAAAGTCACTGGCCGTAGCCGGTGCTGCAGCGATAGGTACTTCTTTAGAGGCAGCTTCTCAACCTAAGGACGGACAAAAGATTTCAGAGGTTGCCTTTCCTCAAAAGCGTCCGATGATCACGTACTCGGACAGACCGCCACTTTTGGAAAGCCCAAGAGAGGTGTTTTCTCAGACGATCACACCAAACGATCAGTTTTTTGTACGTTGGCACATGCCGGAGATCCCAACGCATGTTGATATAGAAAAGTACAGGTTAAAAGTAGACGGGGAAGTTGAAAATGAACTTTCGTTTACACTGGACCAGCTGAAGACAGAGTTTGAACCGGTAGAGGTTACCTCTGTGCTTCAGTGTGGTGGAAACGGGCGTTCGGCATTTTCTCCTGTAGCAGGCGGTATCCAATGGGGTAACGGTGCTGTGGGTAATGCAAAATGGAAGGGAGCAAGACTAAGAGACATCTTAGAGCGTGCGGGTCTAAAGCTTGATGATTACTGGATCAGTTTTTACGGGCTTGACAAGGCAGCGTATTATAAGACTCCAAACTTTATTCGCGAGATGCACAAAGAGGAGTTGGGAGACCACGTCATTGTTGCGTATGAGATGAATGGCGAAGAACTTCCTTATCTCAATGGTTACCCTGTTCGTCTTATCATCCCTGGATACTATTCAGATTCATGGGTCAAGATGTTATCCAATCTGACGGTAACGAAAAAGTATCAAGAGCTTTTCTTTATGGATGTTGCTTATCGTATTCCGGACAATGCGACGGAAAGCGAGGAACCGGGCTCACACAAAAAAGTGAAGACTAAACCGATTACGACGATGAACGTCAAGTCTATGATCGGTTATCCGACAAATGATACAAAAGTCTATCTGAACTCTCATGTCACGGTACGCGGTGTGGCTTTTGATCAGGGTAAGGGTATCAAAGAGGTCGCTATATCACTTGATGGCGGTAAGACGTGGGAAGAGGCAATCCTTGATGATGGCGAACATGGACGCTACTCTTTTAGAGCATTCCGCTACACCTTTAATCCGGGTAAGTATGGCGAGCAAAAGATCATGGCAAGAGCGACGAATCTGGCAGGTGAGGTTCAACCTCTCGCAGAAGAGATCGGTTGGAACCATGGCGGTTATAAATATAACGGTATTGATACTGTAACAATTGAGGTGGTGTAAATGTATAAATATATTCTGATGATCATGTTGACGCTTCTTCCTTTATCTGCAGCCGAGGTAAAAGAAGATATGCAGGTCCCTTATATCCCGTATGAGATCAAGATGGGTGAGCATTTTGATGTGATCCAGGCTCAATGTCTTATGTGTCACTCTTTTGGTTATATCATTAACCAGGGTCCCCAGTCCAAAGCATTTTGGGCCGGTAAGGTTAAGAAGATGAAAGTCGCCTTTGGAATGGATATCTCTGATCAGGATGCTCAGTCTGTAGCAGAGTATCTTTTTAAACATTATGGAAACGGTAAAGAGAAGTAGGGTCAAATCCCTCTCTCCACGCCCACTGCAGTCTCCTTTCACACATTTTCTATTAAAGCTTATCAAAGAGAAGAAGAATAAACAATAGCCCTTAAAGCCACAAGCTTTGCTCTCTTGATGTCGAGTCTATTATCGGATGAAGAAAAAAAGAGTGGCTTTTGAAAAGCTCTGTGCAAGGCCGCATGCATAAAAAAAGCCTCGAGAAGAGAGAACCGCGCCGACAAACATGGAAACAAGGGTCTTGAAAGAGGTCTATTAACTTTTTAGTATTAAACTTCGTAAAATTATATGGAGTTATGTCGATATACTGAGATAATGGAGTAAACATGGGAAGTTTAGATTTTGGAAAACTGACGACAATCGCCTTGATTTTTTTCATTGTCGTCTTTTTCTTCGGTGAAAAGTTGCAGTACTGGTATGAACATAAAGAGGATTTGAAGTTTAAGATCAATAATCTCGTTTATACAAAAGAGGACTTTGATATGATGGATCAAGATGAGCAAAAACTCTTGTTGGATGAAGTGGCTTCCTTATGTGTCCGTAAACATTTTGCAGATAATCTAAGCTGCGACAACACAGCATACTGGCTAGCCAACAGTCTGGAAGACAAGGGTGTCGAAAGCACACTCGCTATTGCTTGGATGAAAACATGTTCAGACGCTTGCGAGAGCGGGAAAAAGCCAGTCGGTCTTGAAGAGGGACCTGATAAACGCAGCGGTACCTGAACACTACAGTGGGAATAGAACCTTTAGACCTCCGCTAAAGGTATGAAAAAGTGACAATGTTTTTTTTATTACCTTGATTTTGATCCGTTTCATCTGCTTTTACCCTTTTTTAACCCCATAAAAGCTAGAATCTTAGACTTTATATCTACGCACTATTTCAAAGGTTATATTTAATGAGAATTTTGTTTTTGGCATTTATTTTATCTGTAGGACTTTTGCAAGCCAAAACGATAAACGAGATACAGTTTGACGGACTGATCCATCTTTCTGTACCCGTGGCGAAAGAGACCCTCGGTTTTGAAGTTGGTGAACAAATTTCGGAAAAGAAGATTGACATATCGATCAAACGCTTTTATCAGTATGGGTATTTTACCGATATCTGGGTCAGTGAAAAAAATGGTGTTTTGGTTTATCACTTTCAGGAGAAATCAGTTGTCTCACGCATTGAAATTGACGGCTACGGACAAGGTGATGAAGAGGAAGACAGTGAACTTTTAGGGATTAAAAAGGGCTCACTGTATGATAAAAAGAAAATCGCTGATGCAAAAAAACGCTTAATCGAAGCGATATCCCAAGAGGGCTATATTGATACCATTGTCGAAGTAGAGAGCGAAACCTTGGAAAACGGCAGTGTGGAACTTGTTTTTAAAGTCAACAAGGGGGAAAACATCATTATTGAAAAACTATCCTTCGAGGGAATGACTGCCTTTGAACCGGCTGATTTTGATGAAATCATCGCCAATAAAGAGCATCAGTTTATGGGATGGTTTTGGGGCCGTAATGACGGTGAGATGAAACTAACCGAACTGCAGTACGATCCCCTTCGTATTCGTGATCTGTACATGCAGCATGGTTATCTTGACTCGCAAGTAGATGATCCCTTTGTCCGTGTAGACTTCTCCCAATATATCTCCGATATGTCTTATACAGTTTATGAAGGAGAGGTATACAGGGTCAGTGATATTATTTTGGAACAGTCAAAAAATGTTATCGAGAATGCGAAGATCCGAGAAGTGGTTGAGCTTGAGATGAACAAGGCCTTTAATATCAAGACGTTCAGAGAGGACTCTGAGCGTATCAAAACGATTATAGCCAATCTGGGATATGCTTATGTAAAAGTTTCGCCTGATCTTAAAAAAGACAAGAAGAGGCATACGGTTGACGTGGTGTATAAGATTAGACCGGGCAAGAAGGTCTATATCCGGGATGTCCTGATCTCAGGAAACACGCGTACGCTGGACAGGGTGACACGGCGTGAGATCTACCTTGCTCCAGGTGACCTCTATAGTCTTACAGATATTAAAGACTCAAGGAACTCTCTTCAAAGAACAGGTTATTTTGAGTCAACGACGATTGAAGAGAAGCGTGTTGATGATCAAACGATGGACCTGATCGTTAAAGTCAAAGAGACGCAGACCGGAAATATCCAGATCGGAGGGGGATATGGAAGTTTCGGTGGAGTCCTGCTTTCAGCAAGCGTCTCGGACAGAAATATTTTTGGCTCGGGTATTAATATGGGGTTTTCTGCTGAAACATCCGAACGGACAAAAAGTTTTAGCGTCAATGTCAGCAATCCTCGACTAAACGACAGCGACTTTTCTGGATCGGCTTCTGTCTATACCAATGCAACGGATTATGAGGACTATACGATCTCAACCGATGGGCTAGGCCTAGGTCTTGGACGCAGGTTAAGCCGTTTTTTAACGGCCTCCATGAACTATACCTATGCACAATCGAACTACAGCGATATCTCGACTGACCTGAACCTGACCGATGTCGACCAGATCCTATTTGAAGATTATGAGAAATCGGCTGTGACCTTCGGCCTGCGTTTTGACAACACAGACGATTTTTATATTCCTAGAAATGGCGTCTCGGCCAGTACAAGTATTGAGTTTGCGGGTCTTGGAGGTACAGCAGAGTTTATTAAAAACAACAACACATTTAAGACGTATAAGGGTGTTGAAGAGTATCTGGGCTTTGACCTGGTCTTGCGGTACAAGGCGCGTTTTGCACATATTTTTTATGACAAGGATGCCAAAGACTCCCGAACAAATCTTCCAACGGCCGAACGCTTTTATATGGGGGGTGTCGGCTCGGTGCGCGGGTATGAGTCTTATACCCTTTCGCCTCGTGACGGTCTGGACAGACGTATTGGAGGACGTACGATGTTTAACAATTCGGTTGAAGCAAGTTTTCCTCTTGTACCAAAGGCGAAGCTCCGTTTAACGGCTTTTTATGATTACGGATGGCTACAGGGATATGGGCAGGATCTTGGGGATGACCCTGCTCTTGTCGATGATTATTACAAACAAAGCATAGCAAGGTCAAGTTATGGTGCAGCCATTGAGTGGTTCTCGCCTATGGGGCCCATTCAACTGATCTTTGCAAAAGCCTTGGACGCAGAAGATAACGATCAGATCTCTACCTTTGAATTTACAATCGGCCAACGTTTTTAGCCTTCTCTCTGGCTGAACATTGCTTAGGAAAGAGTTTTTATTCGGATAGGATGCGGATATTAAAAAATTCGTTTTTTCTGAGGTCTTTGATCTTTTCTTTTAGCAGATAAGACTCTTTTGCCTTGATATATAAACATCCCTCCTCCAAACGCATATCAAGGTCATCTTTAGGCTGGAAGTCACCGAACAGATCAAGTGTCAGACGCATGAGAAAACTCAGGCTGTTGCAGGTCTTGGAATCAGGAAGATACTCTTTGAAGTTGTTCATATGGGCTGATGTCGGGCGCTTTTTGCGCTGGTACCGTATCAAGGTTGAGATCAGGACCGTCTCCTTATGCGAAAAACCGTAATTAAGAGCATTCAGAAGAATATAGTAGGCATGTCTATGAGCCTCGTAAAAGTTGAGCTCTTTTCCGATCTGGCTGAGCTTAATAGCATATAAAAAAGAGTTTTTATCTCTTTTATCAAGTTTAAGCTGCTTGGCGCATAAGTCGAAAAGTTCGTCGGCAAAGCCGGAGAGTTTTGCGTTCTTCTCCTGCTGAAAACGGTCAAGAAGGCTTCTTATGCTGGGGTTGTAGTTTTGAGGAAACCTGTCCTGCTGCGAACGCAGGAGGTCAGATAAGTAGAGGCCCTCGCGTACACCCACCCCTGAACTTGTCATACGCTTGGCCTCAACATGCCGTATCAGCAGGTCCAGGATCAAAAGCCCAGGCTGGATAAGATCCAACCTGTCGCTCTTAACGCCAAGCTTTTTAAGCCTTGCCTCATCCGCATTCAAAATATCATCAAAATAATCTTTCTGTTCGGCGAGTTTGCAGGTAAAACCGTGAATCTTCTTGAAATAGAGATCCTCTTTTGTCATAATCATCTTGCTAAGAGCACGCAGGGTCCCGCCGATACCGACTATATCTTTGTGCTTGAGCGTCGGAGGCAGTTTTGAAAACTCATTTAAAATATGGCGTTTCGCCCCTTCGATATCCGCATTGTCAAAATAGAGCTCTTTTAGACGTACGGTACCGAGGTCTAGAGAAAAGGTCTGCAGTACTTTTTTCTTATCGTAGAGTGCGAGTTCCGTTGAACCACCGCCGATATCTATCGTTAAAGCCGTATCTAAATGAAGAAGGTTTGCAGCAGCAATACCGCCGAGGTAGGCCTCTTTCTCGCCGGATATAATTTTAATATGGATATTGAGCTCTTTTTTTACTTTAGAGATAAAGAGACGTTTATTGGGAGCATCGCGCAGGGCAGAGGTGGCGACACATAGGGTCTTTCTGACCTTGTATTCTTCTATTATGAAGGAAAACTCTTTGAGCGCTTGAAATGCGCGGTTTTGAGGCTCTTCTTGTAGATAAGCTCCGTTCTCATAAGCATTTTCGCTGATGCGAACACGTGACTTGGCTTCATGAACAAGGTGAAAAGCAAAGCGACTCGTACGCTCATATATCACAATACGCACGGAATTTGATCCGAGATCAATGACTGCAGTGCGTTTTGCCATAGACTAAACTATTCTTCGTTCTGTAGTTGTTCGTATTTGAATTTCAGTTCGGCAATTGTCTCTATGTTGTCTTTGTCCAGGACAAAACAATCAACAGGACAGACCGCGATACAAGCCGGTTCATCATAATCGCCAACACACTCCGTACAACGGTCAGGATCGATTACATAAATCGGATCACCCTCTTCAATTGCTATCGTCGGACACTCTTCACGACATGCATCGCATGCAATACATTCGTCATTAATCAATAAGGACATTTACCAACCTTCATGATACCAGTTTTCGTAACCGGCATTGGGCTTTTGCACCCGAAATTTCGATAGAGATTTATAGCAAAAGAAAGCTTGAATTTGTTTTAAATTTTTAGGGATGTCTCCAAAAGATTAGTCGAATCTCAGTATTCAATGCAGATCGGCTTATTTACTTCGAACTTGGCAGGGCACAGCTAAGCGAAGAGCTTAACTCCAAGCTGGCAACTGCTCCTTGAACGCCATCAGTTCGGTTTTTAATCGTGATCTTTGCATTGAGTGCATCGGCTGCACTTTTTGATAAAAAAAGTCCTAATCCGACGCCGGATTTATTCCCTGAGCGTTTAAAGGGGGCGAAGTGATCAAAGCTTTCATCCACGCCTACACCTTCGTCTATGACTTGAATGCACAGGCCTCCCTGCTGTTGAAAACTCTTCAGTAGAACGATCTTCTCGGATGCCGTAAACTTGAGCGCATTTTGCAAAAAGTTTTGAATGATCTGGTTAAGCAGGGTCGGCTGCAGGGTTGCCATAAAGAGGTCAGGCTGAAAATCCATCTCAAGGTTTTTGCCCTCATTCTCTGCAAGCAGTTTAAAGTCATTCCCTTTATTGCGCAGATAAGCGATGACATCGACTTCCTGAGGTGTTTCAAGCTGGGCTCCCTCCTGCCGACCGATATTTAAGATGTCTGCAATGATCTTATTCATCTCGTCAATGGTTTTATTATTGAGCTTTATGGCGTCAATATACTCTTGTGGTTCACGTTTTTTGATCAGGGTTACCTGGTTCTTCAGTTTCATAACGGCCAATGGCGTTTTAAGCTCATGGGCAGTACCGATAAAGAGTTCTTTTTGGTATTTGACAAAGTTCTGGAGGCGGGCAATGAGGTGGTTAAGTGTTTCCCCCAAGGGAAGAAATTCAATAGGGAGCCTCTCCGTCTTAATAGGCCGAATCAGGTGTTCACTCATATTCGAAAGCCGCGTCGTGAGCGCCTTGATTGGTTTGATTAGCATAGTTGAGAGGGTGACTGCATAGATGATAATGATGATGAAACCGAGGATATTAATAACAAAAATAGAGTTTAGAATCTTTTTGAGCAGTTTTTTCGTATTTGTTATATTTTCTGTCACTCTGATATAGGAATGTTCCCTTAGATCAAAGGGATAAATAAGACTTAGATAGGTCTTGTTTGCACTGCTTGTCTCGATCAGATCAATTGACCCGTCCAGCTTGGAGTTCGTAAACAACTCGATATTCAAACCTAAGATGACATCTGTACCGTCTACGGCGCTTTGAATAGATTTAAAGGCTACGATATTTTTTGCAACACGTAAAAGCTCTTCTTTTTTGTCATCATATATGGACTGTTGTATAAACAGGTAGAGTATGGATGAAAAGATAAAGATAAGAGCAGCCGAAGCAATAAGGAGTTGAAACAGAAAGCGACTACGGATACTTTTTTGATAGGTGAGCATAAGGATTCTTTAGTTTGATGTGATGCAGGATTATAACAGATAAAAAGTTAAGAAAAAGGGTAATATCAAGAAGGGATAGATCTCCTGTACCACATCGTAGCACAGGAAGTATAAACCTATACTTCTTTGGGGAAACAGAAGCGGTAACCACGACGACGAACCGTTTCGATCGTAGTGATACTGAGAGGTTTGTCCATTTTTTGACGAATCTGGTTAATGGCAACTTCGATTACATTTGGAGTAACGAGTTCAGGTTCTTCCCAGATAGCATCAAGAAGTTGCTCTTTAGAGACGATCTGGTCACGATGTCGTGCAAGGTGAGTAAGGACTTCAAAGGGTTTACCCTTAAGTTCGATATCTTTGTCTTTATAAGTGATCTTCTCTTCTTCGGGATTGATGATAAGGTCTTCGATCTCGATGATGTTAGATCCCCCAAAACGCAGACGCGCTGCAAGACGGGCAACTAGAACATCAAAGTCAAAAGGTTTACGGATATAATCATCAGCACCGGCATTAAGTGCTTCGATTTCACTCTCGTTGTCATCACGAGCAGAGATAACAACAACACAGGTTTTCGGCGTGTTCTGTTTGATGTTACCGATAATATCGATACCATTTCCGTCCGGAAGCATCCAGTCCATGAGTACTAAATCGTAATTACGGATATCAAGATAGTATTCACCATCTTTTACATTTTCAACAACATCGCTTTGGTAGCCGAACTCTTTAAGTCCTTCCGCAAGTGTTTTATTTAGTGTTACTTCATCTTCAATAATAAGAATGCGCATGAGCGTCCTCGTTAGGTAAATTTTAAGGGGATTATAACACAGTTTTAGAAAATTTTAAAGTTCTTTTCAAGAAAATTTAAAAATTCTTTCAGAACTGTTTAATGTTACTGACGCAGACTCGGCAGTTAGGGATGATATCAGGCTTCGTGATTTTGATCTGAAGGGATTGGGTGAGGGGGTATGCTTGTTTTATCAGATTAAAAAGTGCATTTAAAGCTGTTTCAAGAAGTTCGTACTTCTCTTCCTGAAGATTAGACTCGATCAGAGCGACAAGGTCCGCGTAGTTGATAAAACTGTCTCTGTACTCATAATCGAGTTCGAGGTCGATAACAAGCTCTTGGGGGGTGTGGCGTTCAAAATCATGAAGACCGATGATACAGTTGAAACGAAGGTCTTCAATATGAATTCGCATAAGACTAGATTACTTTTTTCTCTTCGCCCTGAATAAGGCGGATGATATTAGGAATATGTTTGTAGATAATGATAAATGCGATAATAAGTACAGGCGCATGCGGGATTTCCGGGTGGATGACAAAAGATGAAACGACCAGGGCAATAAGGGCAATCAAAGATGAAAGGGACGATATCTTAAGTGTTTTGGCCATAATAAACCATACGCCAAATGCAATAGCGGTTTCTATTGGAAGCATCAAGGCAAGTACGCCCAAACCTGTTGCCACGCCTTTACCGCCTTCAAACATAAGGTAGACGCTAAAGCAGTGGCCTACAACGGCCAGTACGGCGATGGCCCAAAGCGTTGATTCCGGCATCTGAAAAAGTATGGCGAGGAGGAGAACAAGGATACCCTTGAGTGCATCCAGCGCAAGGGTGATGGCACCGAGTTTTTTTGCCAGTACGGGGTCTTTCTCTTTGACGACGCGTAAAACATTGGTAGCGCCGATACTTTGCGAACCGGACTCTTTGATATTGACACCGGCAACGAGCTTTGCAAGAATAAGACCAAAAGGGATAGCGCCGATAAGGTAGGCTGCGAGATAAAACTGACCGTTAACGTTAAATAAAAATTCCATATTATTCCTAATTGATTTTGCTCACGGAAGTGTAGTGAAAAATTTGTTATACTTGCATTAATTATTTGAATTTAGGAAAAATTTTGCACGATACACAAGATGAACTAAGAAAAAAGATACTGGCCTTAAAAGAGAAACTCAGCGTGACGATAGTAGCCCACTTTTATCAAAGGGACGAGGTGTTTGAGATGGGAGATATCACGGGCGATAGCCTGGAGCTTGCCAAGCGGACTATGGAGGATGATGCAGAATTTGTCCTGTTCTGCGGCGTCGGGTTTATGGGACAGAGCGTTAAGGTCCTGAGTCCTGAAAAACGTGTCGTAATGCCTAAAATTGCTTGCTGTGCCATGGCAAGAATGATAGATACGCTTTATTTTGACGATTCCGTTAAAGCAATGAATGCCCAAGGCATAGAAACCGAAAATATCCTGCCGATTACCTATATAAATTCAAATGCAGACGTTAAGGCCAAGGTCGGACAGATGGGCGGAATGGTCTGTACCAGCTCCAATGCAAAAAAGATAATCACTACGGCATTGAAGGAGGGAAAGAAGATACTTTTTGTTCCTGATCGCTGTTTAGGGCAAAACATTGCCAACAGTATGGGACTGAGGTCAGCCGTCATAGGGATAGACAAAAACCTGGCAGACGCCGATATTATCTGCTACGACGGATTTTGTTCAGTGCACCAGCTTTTCACTGTAGACGATATCAAGTTTTACCGCAAGAAATATCCGGGCATCAAGATAGTCGTGCATCCCGAATGTGACCCTGCTATCTGTGCCATGGCCGATTTTGTCGGTTCGACTTCGCAGATTATCAAGTATATAGCCGATGCAGACCCTGAACAGAAAATTGCCGTCGGGACAGAGTTCAACCTGGTCAACAGGCTGCGTCCGAAAAATACCTATGTCCTCTCATCGACTAAACCGGAATGCCCGACCATGAATGAGACAACCTTGGAAGATGTCTATTTGGCCCTGAAGTCTATAGATGAGGGGGAACCTATAAATGAGATTACGCTTGAGCCTGAAACAGCAAAATGGGCCAAGGTGGCGCTCGACAGAATGATGGCATTATGATCAAGGCCTTTGTTCAAGAGGTCTTAGCCGAAGACGTCGGTCGCGGAGACCTATATGCACTTGTTTCCAAAGCTGTCCCTGCATCTGCAAGGATCATTGCCAAATCGCCAGGTCTCTTTTCGGGACAGGTCTATGCGGATGCCCTGGCTGAACTGGAAGGATTTGAGATCATCTGGCATAAAAACGACGGTGACACTTTTGAAAAAGGTGATTTGATCGCCCAGATCAAAGGTTCTTCTCATATACTTCTTCGAATAGAACGTACTCTTTTGAATATGGTTCTGCATGCAAGTTCGATTTCCAGCTATACGAATGCCTTTGTACAACTGCTCTCACCTTACGGTACGAAACTGCTTGACACGAGAAAGACCCGTCCGAAGCTACGTATCTTCGAAAAATACGCGACACGCGTAGGCGGAGCGGTCAACCATCGTCTGGGCCTAGACGATTGTTTGATGCTAAAAGATACACATCTTAAGACGATAGAGGATATAGGTGCTTTTGTGAAAGAGGCCCGTAAAAAAATACCCTTTACCTCAAAGATAGAGATCGAAGCCGAAAGTTTTGAGCAGGCAAAGAGCTTCATGGAAGCAGGCGCCGATATCGTTATGTGTGACAATATGACGCCTGAACAGCTGAGCGAGGTGGTTGAGTATAAACAGAAAAACTATCCGGATGTACTCCTTGAAGCCAGCGGAAACATCTCTTTAGAGACGATTGAGTCTTACGCCAAGACGGGAGTAGATGCCATCAGTTCAGGCGCTTTGATCCATCAATCTACATGGATCGACTTGTCGATGAAGATGGACTGATGAGGTGCAGGGCAGAGCTTTGTTTACTCTTCTCAGTCCGGAGCTCATCACTTTTTTTCACAGGATGAAGATAAGTGGCTGACGATCAGGAAAAGACAGAAGAACCCACCCAGAAAAAAATAGATGACGCCCGTCTGGAGGGGAATGTCCCGAGGTCACAGGACATGTCCGGGCTTTTTACCCTTTTTGTCGCTATATTGGGCTTCTTGCTTCTTTTTGACTTTATTATCGACCATTATTTCAACCTATACCGCTATTATTATACGCTTTTTGACAGAGAGTTCGACAAAGAGCTTATCATCGAGATCACTCTTATCAGTATGCGCGAAATGTTGATCATGATTATTCCCCTCTCTATCTTAGTCGCCGTTGCCGGTGTGGGGGCAGGTCTTGCCCAGTTTGGTTTTTTGTTTACGACGAAACCGCTGATCCCGGATTTTAAGAAAATCGATCCTATCAAAGGGACTAAGAACCTTGTCTCGATAAAAAAATTGATTGAGAGTATAAAGATAACATTGAAGTCCTTTGTCACCTTGGGCATAGGCTTTATATTTTTCTTTCTATTTATAGAGGAGTTGCCGACGGTCACGGCGTTTTCCCTTGGAGACCAGCTCGAGTGGCTACGTGACAAGGCCATCATCTTGGCCCTGGTGATGCTGTTGATTACCTTCGTGTTTGCCTTGGCCGATATTATTATCGTACGAAAACAGTATTTTGACCAGTTGAAGATGAGTAAGCAAGAGGTAAAGGATGAGATGAAGAACATGGACGGGGACCCTATGGTCAAGGCAAAGATCCGTCAGATACAGATGCAGATGTCAAAAAAGAGGATGATGGCCGAGGTCCCCTCGGCAGATGTCGTTATCACCAATCCGACGCATTATGCCGTGGCTATCCGCTATAAGGAGGGGCAGGATATGGCTCCCGTCGTCGTGGCAAAAGGGATGAACCAGATCGCACTGAACATTAAAAAAATAGCGAGAGAAAATGAGGTTCATATCGTTCAAAATCCGCCTCTGGCCCGTTCGCTATACGCCGAAGTCGACCTGGAAGCTCCTATCCCCGAGTCTCTCTTTCAGGCCGTTGCAGAAGTCCTGGCCTATGTGTATAAGATGGACAGAAAGAGGTAGCTTGTCTGAACGGATAAGTAACCCGGATATATCGATGACCTTCACTTCGTTTAAGATAGAAGTCTTGAAGAGAGGCTTCGCACCTGATAGATGCTGAGCAGCGATAAAGATCGATATTCTCCTTAAGTGTTCAGATATAGCAGATACCATAAAAAGGTTCGGCGCATTATCCAAATTATCATGATGATGACTCAAAAAGAGCTCTCTTCTTTTTCTTTCACTTTAAACTTGAATTTTTGTAAGAGATGATAAAATGGACACTGAATTTAACAGGAACATTATGTCACAAAAATATAAAAATAAAATAGATATTGACAACAGACTCATCGAGATTGCTTATAATAACCTGCCTTATGCGACGATGGCGGTAGCAGTCGTCGCTGTGATGCTCTGCATCGGTTTATGGGGTGTCAGTAATCAAGTTTTGCTCGGTGCATGGCTTGGGCTGATTCTACTGACTAATGGTTTACGTTACAGGGATGCTCGCAATTATATCTCAGAACCCTCAAGCCTTAATGCAGAAAAGTGGAAACGCCGTTTTTATCTCGGTCTGACGGTCAGTACTCTGCTGTGGTCTTTTTTTATTTTCTCTTTTTTCCCAAAAGAGAATATTTTCTTGCAGTCGTTTATCATAATCATGATTGCCGGGCTTTCTGCCGGTGCAGTTAGCAGTCTATCCTCATACAGACGGTTTTTTATCACTTTCTTTATACTCTTTTTGACTCCGCTCTCATCTGTTCTTTATCTTCAGGGAGGTGTTCATTACAGCTTGCTTGCAATTGCCATGATCACTTATATGTTCATGATGATAGCGATGGGGTTGCAGTTTAACAAGAATATTTTGCAAACCATACAGACAAGCAGGCTGTATGATGAATCCGAACGGAATTTAAGACGTTCGGAGGAGCGTGTATTAAAGATTTTCCAGCAAGCTCCTATCGGCATCTTCTCTTTTGATAGGCAGCTGTGCATTACAGAATGCAATCAGGGCTTGGCTGATATTATGCAGACTGAAGTAGAAAAGCTTAAAGGTCTGGATCTTCGCAAGCTGGAGAGTGATATAGTATGCAGCGACTATGTCCAAAGGATTTTTACAGGCAAAGACTTTCATTATGAAGGCCGGTATACAACTTTTTTCAATAAACTGGAACTGTGGATTGACGTCAGAGCCACTCCTGCTGTCTCTTATACACATCTGACGCTGCCGACGAAAGTGTCGGTGT
>CAXGZT010000048.1:0-14902 GCA_964014335.1 uncultured Campylobacterales bacterium
GAAGAGGGACTGCTCTTTAACGGGTTTAGACATACCTTTCCGCTTATGTTTGAGGGGAAGTTCGCCGGGGCCGTTGAGATGGCATACTCGTTTGATGCCATCAAAATCGAAGAGATGAAGCTTCGTTCGGCCTATTATGATTTTGTACTGCGAAAAGACATCATCTCTGAAAAAGCCCGCAAAAGCGAAACAAGCCGCTACCTGCCGACTCCTTTGTCTGGACAATACCTCCAAGACAGCAAGACCTTGAGCAGAACTGCCCAAGGTGGTTTGACTCAGGGCTTGATCAAAACGATCAACACGCAAATCGCCGACGAAGCATCTCTGGGCTTTCAGACAGAAGAGAGCTTTGCTCTGCATACCAAGGCCCAGAATATGGATTTTATTATTATGTTCGTTCCCGTCCACAATGTTGAAAAAAGGCAGGTCGGATATTATATCTCTTACGAAGAAGACCTCAGCCCTGCCCTCCTAGACAAGAGTTATAATATCGAGCTCTTAGTCTCCAAAATTGCTGCTCTTATCTTTGCTCTTCTCTTTGTTTTGTATTTTCTCTCGCAAAAAAAAGCGGCCAACGCCCTGGAACTGCTGGCAACGACAGACCCTCTGACGAATATCGCCAATAGAAACAGTCTCCATATTATTTTAGATAAGTCCGTAAATCTGGCACTTCGTTACAAGCTTCCTCTGAGCATTATATTTTTTGATATCGATCATTTCAAGCAGATCAACGACAAGCTGGGACATGATGCCGGAGATACCGTCTTGAGCAGTATCAGCAACCTGCTCTCAAAACAGATCCGTTCATCCGACACAATAGCACGATGGGGAGGGGAAGAGTTCATTATTGTCCTGCCGGAGACGGAATACCACCAGGCCAAAATCCTGGCCGAAAAATTCAGGCACCTTATCGAAACCTATAAGTTTTTGCCCGATGTTGAAATAACCTGCAGTTTCGGAGTCACCCAGCTTCATGAGGGTGATGACGAACTCTCTCTTTTAAAAAGGGTCGACCAGGGCCTGCACTCGGCAAAAAAGCATGGCAGAAACAGGGTCTTTGAGATCTAATCGAGCTTCTCAACCCTGCAGTAAAACCTCTAATTAACATATGTCAACTGATTTTTATCTCTTATATCATATGATGCCTATCAGCTAAGTATGAAAGAAGTCCGAGAATGCAAGATTTTTCAACCGAGCCGGTTCAACTCAAAAAAGAGAACTACTTCTTATCTCAACCGCACCAGCCTTTTTTTCTGGCCGGAGTCATATGGGCCGTCCTGGTAATGCTCGTATTTATGGCATCGTACAAGATGATGATGAGAGGAGACTTCCATAGCTTTTTAACACCGGCTTCATTTCATGCCTACTCTCTTATCTTTATCGTGTTTACGCAGTTTTTTATCGGATTTCTATACACGACTTTTTCCCGTTTCTGCCAGAGCGAACCCGTTAAAAAACCCTATTATATCCGTACCTTCTTTCTTTATCAGGCCGGTTCCCTCATGGTGACACTCGGTCTCTTCGTCTCTGAGGCACTCATGCTCTGGGGCATGGGACTTCTTTTTCTCGGACAGGCCGTTTTTCTTTATATGCTCCAGCGTATCTTTACCTCCGCACAAGCAGAGATCAAAGATGATCCTTTCTGGATATTGACCTCTCTTTATGTAGGCACGGCTGCCCATCTCCTTTGGATAATTGAATCCGTGCTTGGCTGGGAATATTTTTCCCTCCCTTTTGCCTTCAATCTTTATCTGATCTTTATGGCCTTCTGTGTAGCCCAGCGCATGGTCCCTTTTTTCTCCCACTCACGAGCCAAAAAGCGTCCGATGTTTGTCACTGTTGTCTTTACCTCTTTGGTCTTTAAAAGTTTTGCCTCGGTCCTGGGTTTTCAGCTTACTGAAGCCGGTATAACTCTGCTTTTAGGTCTGTTTATCCTGCTTGAGGTCATACGCTGGAAACTCTCTTTTACCCAGGCTCCGAATATTTTAAAGATCCTCCATCTTGCTCTATACTGGATGCCGGTTGCGCTTATCCTGGGTGCACTCTTCCAGTTTGGCGAGATCTTTATGGAGACAGGCTTTGTTTCTGCCGAGTTTCATATGCTTGCTCTTGGCTTCCTGACGACCATCATCATCGGTTTCGGAACGCGTGTCGCACTCGGCCACTCCGGACAGCCTCCCCACGCGGACAGTATTACCCTGAAACTCTTTTATCTGACACAGGTCCTTGTCCTCCTGCGTCTGCTCTATTCCCTCGTCTTTGGTTTTCAACTCGGGATGCTGTGGCTTTTTGACCTCTCCTTGACACTCTGGCTTATGCTCTTTCTCTTCTGGGGATGGAAATTCGGACCCCTCTTGATCTTTGGAAAACAGGAAGCCTGATCTCGGCTCATCGCCTATCAAGCAAAGCTTGGCTATACTTTCATCATGATAAATGAACACCTAGTGCTTGGTAGCACAAACACCCTTCGCGTTGACCGTATTACCGATCCCGGCATCTTTTTGATGGCGGCAGATGAGAAAGATGTGCTTCTTCCCAACCAATACGTCACCAAAGAGATGAAAGTCGATGATGAACTGAAGGTCTTTGTCTATAACGACTCCGAAGACCGTATCGTCGCAACCACGGAAAAACCTATCGCAATGATAAACGAGTACGGCTTCTTCAAGGTCGTCGACACGACACACTTTGGCGCCTTTGTGGACTGGGGACTACAGAAGGACCTTTTTGTACCGAAAACCCATCAAAAAAGCAGTTTCAAAATCGGTGAAAAACGTATCCTCTATGTCGATTATGACGAAAAGACACACAGGCTTATCGGTTCGGAACGACTGACACAGCATCTGAAATTTCACAAAAAGACACTAAAGCCCAACAATGAAGTCTCTATTCTTGTTATGGCAAAGACGCCTATGGGTTACAAATGTATAGTCAACAACCTCTATGAAGGAATGATCTTTCATAACGAGATCTTCGAGAACATTCAGATCGGCGAGACGAGAAAGGCCTACCTCAAAATCTCCCGTCCCGACGGAAAACTCGACCTCTCTCTACAAAGAATCGGCGATAAAAGCTCAAGCGCAGCAGAAGAGAAGATACTGAAGATGCTTGAAGAGAACAGGGGGAAGCTCCCCTATAACTACAAAAGCGATCCCGAAGATATCAAAAATATCTTTGGACTCAGTAAAAAAGCCTATAAACGCACTTTGACGGCTCTGGTCGATGCCGATAAGATCGAGGTCAAGGATAATGGTATCTATTTAAAATAAAGTCTTCCACTCTACTCGGAAAGTCCTTAACCTTGTTTTTAAAAAACTCCATACAAGATGACACATTTGTCAATAATGTAGAAAACGAATATGTCTGCTGGAAATTGGCTTCTTATAGGAGCAGGAATTGTTTTCTCATTCTGGGTCTTTTGTATCAGTTTGGATTGCTAAACTGATTTGGAAATCTTCCCGGTGATATTAGATACGAAGGAGAAAAGACGAAAATCTACTTTCCTATTATGACGATGCTTATAGTCTCTTTTGTACTTTCTGTACTCTTTCACTTTTTTAAGAGATAAGGCATTAGGTTTGGCCATAGACAATAGACCTAAAGGAACCAACAAAAGAAGGTAAAAGCTTCCCGAGAAAACCCTCTATCCCAGCAAGACCTTCACCGCTCTCCTCGCTAAAGAGGGAAAGGTCGTTAGTTTTCCTCCGTAGACATGAAGCACTCTGCTTTCTCCTATCTTATGCAGGTCAAGCTTGTACTCCCGCGACATCCTGCCCGGTTCTTTTGAACTTTTAATGATGGGTCGAACACCGATAAAGACCTCTTTGATATCACGACGCTTCAGTTCTGTTTTTAAGTACCTGCTGCTCTCTCTTAGCAGATACTCTATATCCTCATTATTGACCCTAACCTTGTCTATCTCTGCATCTTCGCTTCGCTCTGTCGTACCGATAAGCGTCCTCTTCTTCTCGGGGATGATGAAAAATATACGTCTGCTCGAGGTCTCCAGTATAAGCGGTTCCGGGACAAGTACTCTGTCGATGACGAGATGTATACCGCTGAGCTTCTCTATCGTGTAGGATGAAGGCAGATCAAACCTTGCATTGACCTCATCTATCCATGCTCCCGTCGCGTTGACAAGTCTCTTTGTCTGAAAAACTCCTCGAGTGGTCTCCAGGATGATGGCTTCGGCTTCTATATGCACTTTTGTCAGCTCTGTTCTCTCCAGTATATACGCGCCCTTCTCTTGTGCTTCTTCGCCTATCTTACGGGTTAAGGCTTCATCATCCGTCTTGCCGTCGTAGTATCTGAAGACGGCTTTTAGATCATCCGCCCGTATAGCCTCAAACTCTTTCAAAAAACTCTCCACAGAGACTTCGGCTGCCTTCCTGGCGTGCCGTGTAAAAAAACCGTAAAGCCACAGACCCGCGCGTATCATCCAGACAGGACGCTTGGAGTCCCTGTATACCGGCAGATAAAAAGGACGCAGTTTCACCAGCTGTGGATAGCTGTCTAAAAGCTGTTTCTGGTCATACAGTGCTTCTTTGACCAGGGCAAAATCGAGATTCTCCAGATAGCGTAGACCCCCGTGGATCAGGCATGAAGAGTGTGATGACGCCCCCGCTGCGATATGGGTCTTTTCTATCACAAGCACTTTTTTTCCCGACTCTGCCAGTGACCTTGCAATCGCCAGGCCATTAATGCCGGCACCAAGGATCACTGCATCATATTTTTCGCTCATAAGGTATAATAACAAAATAATAAGAAAAGAAGGCATCTTGTGAAGATAATCGCCCATAGGGGTTTTAGCGAAGGCTATCCTGAAAACACCCTGCTTGCCTTTGAGAAAGCTCTCGAATCGGGTGCTGACGGGATCGAGACCGATCTGCGGCTGAGCCTTGATCAGGAGGTGATTCTCTTTCATGATGCCAGCCTCAAAGCGCTCACGGGTCTGGACAAGGCACCCGAAGCCCTGACCCTGGCCGAGCTTAAAGAGCTAGATGCAGGAAGAGGCGAGCGTATCCCCTCCCTGAGCGAGCTTCTTCGGCTCATCGATGCCAGAGCTACGCTTATCCTGGAGATCAAATATAAGCCCTCCACCTATAAAAAGCTATGCGAACTCGTCGCAAGAGAGATTCATGACAGGCTGAAGTGGGTAGAGGTCTCCTGCTTTGAAGACAGCGTCTTGGAATACATGCATCACCTTGACCCCCGGATAAGACTCCATAAGCTCATCGATAGAGCCTCTCTCCTGCAGGATAAAAATCTTGAGAGACGGTATGATTATGCCAGCTATCTTGATATTGACATAAAGCTGAGAAAGAGGGTCTCGGAACTGGGTCTGATCCGAAGCCGTAAGGTCATCTTCTGGACAGTGGGCAAAGAGGATCTCAGCCCAGAAAAAGAGGAAGGGCTCTACGGCATCATGACAAACAACCCCTTATACCTTTCACAAGAGGCCTTATGATCAGACAGCAGTTCAGATCTTTCTACTTCAGGCACATGATTCACGATATAGAGAGACTTATCGAGCACTTTTCTGTCTTTGGAGGACTTGGCTGGCATATCGATATCGATGCTTCCTTAGAAGAGTTGATCGAGACGGAGATACTGGACAATTATGCCCTTTTACACAAGCAGATACTTGCCCTCACGACAGATGAACCGCAATATACCAAACTTCTGATAACCTTGGCCCGTGGAGACAGGCGCATCTTCTCCGCCTTTAACAAAAGCGGCGTCAGTAACCTTTACGGAGGCATGAGCCTCAAACATCTGCAAAATTCCGGTGTACTCGAGGCTGAATACTCCAGAGAAGAGCCCTTGCTCAAAGACGGGCAAAAGCGCAAACGCGAAATCGCGCGCCACCGTATCTCGCACAAGATGCGGTTCACCTCCCCTTTCTTGCGTTTTTGGTTTTACTTTATTGCCCCCCTGCATCACTATATCGAAGAGGGAGACTATCAAAAGGTCATTAAGAACTTTCAAAAACATCACCAGGCCTTTGTCGGATATACCTTCGAGGAGCTTAGCAATGAGATGATGAAGGTGAAATGCTCTTCGCTTCAACTGATCGACAGCGGATCCTATTGGGACAGGCATGTGGAGATCGATCTGATGGCAACGAATCTGAAAGCAGAGATGATAGTCGGCGAATGCAAGTGGAAAAACCATAAGATGAACAAGAAAGAGCTCAACAGGCTTATGGAGAAGTGCGAGAAGGTCGACTTCCAACCCGATTACATCATACTTTTTTCCAAGCGCGGTTTTTCAAAAGAGCTTCTGAGACTGCAGGACGAAAGGCTCCAGCTCTACTCCTGCGATGATTTTGAGGATTTACTGACTGATGTAACCCAAAATGATTTGATTGTTGGCTTTAAACATTAGCTGTCAGGATTTAAAGAGAAACCTTTTCACTTCGTAAAAACCGCCTCGGCTGGTTTTGAAAAGCTTCTTCCTGATGTCTCGCAGGATGATTTGATCCAAGGGTTTGAACGTCTCTGAATCTTCTCTATCTGCTTATGGACAGCGCACTCTTTTTCATCAACCTTGTCAAGCCTGTGCCATTTCAGATACCGCATCTGTTCTTCGTAAGAGAGGTTCAGCCCATACTGTGCATTCATATAAAGGTTCACGCGGGCAATGTTTCCCTTGATATGCAGGGGCGGATTCTCGAAAGAGTATCCGCCCTCTTCTACAACAGGGATAATGTTGAAAAGGTCTCTGTCAAAAGCCTTATAGAGACCGTCCGTTTTACGGCAGCATCTCGCACCGTTATACGCTTTGCCGTCGGACATTTTACAGATCTTCTCATTCCAGCATCTTCTCGTCCTGCCCATCCTCTCTTCGCTCACTATACGGACAAAGACGACCGAACGGCTATGATCATCTTTCAGATAAAGCTTATCCATACAGGTGGTAGGGTCGTAGCTGTAGAGTTCATTCGTGAAAGCCGTACGGGCGTAATCAAAATCGATCTTTTTAAAGATATTGACGGCATGGGAAAAACTTTTTGGCTGGGGATGAGAACCTGCTGCCAAGGCAAGAGGGAAAAGGAGAAGGGCGACCCCTGCAAGCGTCTTAACTGACAATGCGCAGGGCTTGATAAGCTTCTTGTAGGAGTTGAAACTTCTGGGTGTAATGGTCAACGGTGGCCGGGTTCTCGCAATGCACCTTGTCGGGATGATAAACCTTGACAAGCTTCTTGTAGCTGCGACGAAGCGCATCCTGGCTTGAGCCTACAGGACACTCCAGTACCGTATAGTAATGAAGCATCTCATCGATCTCGTCATCCGTATGATCTTCATATTCAAACTGACCTAGATCGGCATAGAGGTTCTGCATAAAATAGGCATCATAGGTGTACTGGATCTGATAATGCAGTATAAGGCGTTTGTTAAGAGCACGCTCCAAACGCCCCTTTGCCTTGTTGTCAGGCAGTTCTAAAAAAAGGTTCATCAACCCCTCTTGCGTGATATAGAGATCAAGCTGGGACTTCAGATAAGACATTACCCAGCGGTTTGGTCTGTCAAGTCTGATTTGAACTTCTGATGAGCTGCGGGCCTGAAGACGGACCTCTATCATCTCCGCCCTCTCCTGTTCATGCAGTTCGATCTTGACCGGATACCTCATATAACGCATAACAGAACGGAAATAAAAGTCATTATCCGTCTCAAGGTCTTTGGTGTAGTGCATGCAAAGCGAATGGATAAACTCCTCTTTAACATCCCATAAAGAGGTATTAGAAAAGACCAATACCGCCTTGGGTAGAAACAACATATCTTGGGAATGAGTGTTTAAAAACTCATCCATCCATGCGGACTTGAGAATATCAAAGCCGGTACGGACAACGAGCATATTGTTCTGTAAAATAATTTCCATATTCTCTCCTTACTGCTCTGAAAAAGCAAATAAGGTTCCAAAGAGCCAAAGAGTAGATTGAAAGCGGGAGAAGAGAGGCTTTTGCTTAATTAAAACCGACTCTTCTTGGTCAGAGCAGAATAACACTCAGGCCGCCTGTCCTTGAACAGGGCCCAATACTCTTTATGTTTTCGATTGGACTCCAGATCATATTCGGCATAGATAATCTCCTCTTTGTCACGGGATGCCTCGGCAATCTTGGCCCCGGTATAGTCCGTCATGAAGGATGAACCGTAAAAAGTCAGCGTACAAGACTCAGCCTCCTCGATCCCGATCCGGTTTGCCGCTATGACCGGCGTCGTGTTCGCGGCAGCATGTCCCATCTGAACTCTTTGCCAATGCCCTTTGGAGTCCACCTCTATCTCCGGTTCCGATCCGATGGCGGTCGGATAAAAGATCAACTCTGCCCCCATCAGGGCCAAAGAGCGCGCGGTCTCGGGAAACCACTGGTCCCAGCAGATCCCGGCACCGATCCGTCCGTAGCCCGTCTTCCATACCTTGAAACCCGTATCTCCGGGAGAAAAATAGAACTTCTCCTCATAACCCGGACCGTCGGGGATATGTGTCTTGCGGTAATTCTCCAGGATGGTCCCGTCATTATCGATGACGACAAGAGAGTTATAAAAGCTCTCCCCCTCTTTTTCAAAATAACTCACCAGCAAGACCACCTTCAGCTCTTTTGAAAGCTTGCTGAAACGTTTCAGAAGAGGATTCTCTTTTCTGGGCTGAGCCCATGAAAAGTAGAGATCGTTCATCTCTTTGCAAAAATAGTGCCCTTCGAAAAGCTCCGGGAGCAAGATGACCTTGGCACCCTCTTCCGCCGCCTTTCGAACCATCTTTTCCGCCTTTAGACGGTTGGCTTCATGGTCTTGCTCCATCTGCATCTGAATAGCGGCGACTTTCAGCATTTAATATCCTCTAGATTTGATTAACAAAATTATAGCAAAGCCTATTCATTGTGTGTTTTCAGCTGGCCCTCAACCCTATGCAAAAAGTATCTTGTTTATTTCTGCTCTCTTGAAAATGTATGATAAAAGATAGCTAAAACGTTGTGGGACAAGTAATGTCAGAGACGACACTGCTCTTAACCAGGGCAGTGTCGAGCAGGGGTAAAGTAACTTATAAGTTGTTTCTATAATCTTCCGCATCTGCTTTATTATAGAACATATACCCAGGTACAGAAGCACCCCCATTCACAGATATGCTTATACTCATTCCAGTAGTGAAAGCAGTTATTAATTCGTGACTTATCACGTCACCGCCAACAGCCTCGGTAATCTGCAATACGCCGCCAATGATCTCATAAGTATCGTCCGTTACTTCAAAGGTACCATCAGCATTAAAATCAAGTAATCTTTTCCCGTTCTCGTATTTTGAAGCAATGAGCAGATATTCTGTTGTGTTGCCATCACCATCCTTATCATCAGTATCTAAGACTACTTCATAGAGTATGTTACCTTCAATGAATACATCAGTAAAATAACCACATGAACATGGATCACTTACTGTTAATATATAAGCTTCTGCATCTTCTTTATTAAAGAAGTCGTATTCAGTTGTCTCGATGCCACTTGTATTTACATCTACAACAATTCTAAGGTTATCGGAATCCACCATTGTTTTTGTTACAGAGTCAGTCAATGTAGTAATGTCCAATACGCCATTATTGATGACAAAGGAATCGGATGTTATTTCAAGGCTTCCATCGGCGCCTTTATCACGTGATCTTGATCCATTTTCATATTTTTCGGCAACGATCAACCAGTCTATGTAATTCCCGTCGTTATTATAATCGCTGTTATCTCTAACAACTGCATAAAGCGTTCTGTTTTCTATCCAATCCGCAGTAAACCCGGTACTTTCATGTGCAAGTCCCAATGTTTCATGTAGGTGTATTTGTGCGGTTGTCTCATTCACAAGAGGTGTGCCCGCAAGGAGAGCGAGAACGTCAGCTTCAAATGTATCATCAGCCGGTGTCGTTGTCAGAGTATCTAATGCATTAAAACCCTCCGGTATCGTTATCCCATTTATTAAAGGATCGTTGTCGCTATCAATAGTTTGAAGTAGTTGCGCCACATTGATTGCTGCCGTATTATTACTAGGATAGAGTGTATACGGCGATACGACTTCTGCTGCGGTACAATTTCCGATTTCATATGCACCTACTGAAAATGTTACTGTATCGGTTTCCCTACACGTGAATTCACCCAAACTATTGGTAGTCCCGCTTAAACCTGATGAACATGTATAGTTAAGTCCGATCACGGCCGAATCAATAAAGGTACCCGTTAAGGGAGGCGGAGGAGTAGAAGATGTACTATATACAGTGCCACCGCCACAAGCGGTAAATAACATGACAGTTACCACATAAACTGAACTTTTCAATATATTTCTCATAAGTGTCCTTTGATCTTAGTATTACATTAAAAGTAATACTATGTGAATATTTAATAATATCCGTTTTATATTAAATTATTATTAACCGTATAAATAATAACAGGATTAAACTTATTTAGCGGATGCCAAGCGAGTGAATATAAAAATCAAAAGCTTTGTAAAGGAGATGGTTTTATGGGGTTTATAGGTGGTGTCAGCGATGGGATTCTAACTCATGGCCTTCGGATTAGGAATCCGATGCTCTATACACTTGCTTTTCAAACCCGGACTCTCCTCTTTTTTATCCTTATTCCGGCTGAGCAGCTCTGATATCTTTCTCTTGGCACGGATCAGGGCGACCCTCTCTTGAACATATTCCGGAAAATAGGCCTCGGCAATACCCACTGTAGCGATCTGCTTCTCCTTACCCCTCGGATCGTTGAGCCATGCGGCTGGGCGAGAAGCATCATGCATAAACTCAAGATAAAAAAGACTAGTCTCATCACTTTCCCTACTCAAAGCCTGTTATTCAAACTTCAGATTTCTGACAATCCACCCTCTTAATATCCGGCAGTATTAATTGCCCATCTCTTTTAAATACTGTTTGTATTCAATATTTTGCAGTTTTTCTGACTTTTGCTCCACTTGGGCTTGCATTTCATTTTTATAATCAGTTACTTTTTTTTGCAGAACAGTGTCTGAAGACCCGATGATCTGAGCGGCTAAAATACCTGCATTTTTTGCACCGTTGATCGCTACGGTCGCGACAGGAACACCACCAGGCATCTGTACGATAGAAAGAAGAGAATCCATACCGTCTAATGACGAACTTCTTACCGGAACACCGATGACAGGAAGTGCCGTCATACAAGCTACCATACCCGGCAGGTGAGCCGCACCGCCGGCTCCGGCGACAATAACTTTCAGACCTCTGTCTACGGCACTTTTAGCATACTCGACTAGTTTTTCAGGTGTTCTGTGGGCCGATACGATATCCACTTCATAGTCAATCCCGAACTCTTCACACATTTGCGCAGCTGCACTCATGACCGGCAGGTCTGAGTCACTCCCCATAATAATTCCAACTAGCGGTTTACTCATCTTTTCTTGCTCCCTTTAATTTTTAAAATACTTTTTGCTTTCATCGCCTTTGCTAAAGCTTTGTCAATATCATCATCCAAGACTGTAATATGTCCCATCTTTCTAAATGGTTTCGTATAGCTTTTTCCATAGAAATGAAACGACAGCTCTGGAATCTCCAACGCCTCATGAATACCATCGATAAACGGTTCCCCCTCATAGCCCTCTTCACCAAGTACGTTAACCATAACAGACGGAGAGATGAGTTTTGTAGAGCCGAGCGGTAGGTTTGTGACGGCTCGAATAATCTGTTCAAACTGTGATGTGGCACAGGCTTCAACGGTATAGTGACCGGAGTTGTGGGGTCTTGGAGCGATCTCATTGACCAGAATCTCACCGCTCTTACTTAGGAACAGTTCGACTCCAAAAATACCGACCCCGTCAAGAACCTTTATGGCTTTTACAGATATCTCTATCGCTTTTTCTTCAATCTCTTTAGGGATTTTTGCCGGTGCCATGACAATATCACAGATATTGGTCCTATCGTCAAACAGCATCTCTACGACCGGATAGCATTTGATTTCGCCTTCTATATTTCTTGCCACGATAATGGCCAGCTCTTTATCGATGTCTACGAGTTCTTCAATGAAAGATTCGGATTTAATGGCGTTTTGAGTATCTTCAGCTGTTTTAAGCATAAGTACGCCCTTACCGTCATAGCCTTCCATTTTTGCTTTTTGGATTACGGGAAATCCAAAGCTGGCTAAATCGTCATCCGATTCAACACTTTTGTATTTAGGCACCGGAATGCCCTTTTCATCTAAAAGTTTCTTCTGTTTATATTTATTTTGGATCAACTCTATGACATAGGGAGACGGATGAATATTATGCCCATTGTCATAGAGTTCTTTCAAAATTGAAGTTTCAACATGTTCTAATTCAAAGGTTGTTACATCGGTTTCCTGAACAAGCTGTTCCAGTTTTTCTTTATCGTGAAAACCGCCCATGATGTGTTTATCTGAGACTTGAGCTGCAGGGCAGTTAAAGGTTGGGTCCAAAATCGTAACGTGAAAGCCCATCTTCTTGGCTTTTTGAGACATTATCTTTCCCAATTGTCCCCCACCGATAATTCCTAGTTTTAAATTGGAATAGTTAAAGTTTTTATCCATTATGCTCTCTTTAGAAGGTCTATGCAATCTATTATTTTATATCTATAAGTTTATCATAGGAGACTTCAAAACATGATTATTTAAGCCATTTAAATAGGATAAATTTATTTTTTTAAATTCTTTCTAATTTGTAAAGCTGTCCAAAAGTAAGATCAGAGTGTCAAGGATACATTTTATACTGTGATATCTGTTTAAAAAGCTTGTGATACCCCTGAAACAATTTAGTCGTTTTCAGTACTACTATGCGTCTTTAGATCATAACAGTCCCTCTATAGGTTTAGCAACTACCTTGTTTAATTCTTCTTGTTGTATCAGATAGTCTAAGTTATATTTCAAAAATTTCTTCTTAACCCCAAGAGTATAAACCTCTCTTTGGTTGACCATAAACAGATTACTGAGACCCATGTTATATTTTTTATTCTCAGCATCTTCAAGTTCTTTAACTAATCCAACTTCTAAATTAGCGTTGTTTATATTATCTTTAAGCGTTTTAATCGAGTTATTAATAGTGTTCAACTCTGTTTTTATGCTGATTATTTTTTTTTCTTTTTTCTTATCAATATTTTTTATACTTTTAATAATCTCTAAACTTTTACCTTGATATTTTCTTCTCTCTATCGGAAAGTCCATACCCAAAGTAATTTTGAAACCGTTTTCATTTTCAAAGTCTTGTACCCCATACAGTCCCACATTCAAATTAGGATACTTGGAAATAGATGTAAATTCCCCTTGCAGTTCAAGCTTTTTTTTATCATAATAAAAAACCTTCAAATCGGGTCTGTTCTCTAAGGCTTGTTCTATGGAAGGATATGTTTCTATATAACTTTCTTTTACATCTAAAATAGAAGGAAGTCTATAACAGCGTAAAAATTCATCCGTGCTAAGGTTCAAATATTTGGCAAAGTTTTCTAATGCATTTTGATAACTGTTTTGTATTGATAATAGCTGCTGTTTTCTATTAATGATTTGCTGCTTGGCTTCTAATGTAGAAATAGTTGCTATAGAACCGGCTTTTACTCTTTTTGCAATAATGTTTTCCCTCTCTCTAGCATTGTGTAGAAGTTCTTTAACCAACTGAAGATTCTCTTTGAAATATAAAAGCTTATAATAAGCAGCGACCGTATCAAAATATAATAACCTTATATTATCTTTTGCTTGGTAGTCGATTCTAGTAGTGTCCAGTCTTGCAGATCCCAGATCCAGCTTACGCCTGCTTATATCATGCGTCATAGAAAACACGGGTACTTTTACACCAAGAAGAACTTCTCCATCGTCGCCTGTTTTAATATTATTAAACTCCTGAACACCCTCTGCTTTACGATAAGCTAAACTAAACTCCATACCGTTTTCTATCGGTTTTTCAATTGATGTAGCGAAAAGTTTGCCATCACTTACCGGATACTCTTTTTTTTCATATTTTAGTGCAAGGTTAGTATCAAAGTTGCCCAGTTGGTATTTCTCCCTCTCTTTGTAAATATATTTTTTACCAAGGGCCGTATATACGAACGGGTTCTCTAGGTCAAAATACTTCAAGATATGTTCTTTGGTAAATATTTCTTGTGCCCCTAGATTACTTAAAGAGAACAAGCCAATAAACAATATAAACAAACGCATTAATGTTCACCTAGGTTTGGTGTAAGCATTCTAGGAGGCAGGCCGTTTATCGTACGCCAGATCTGATACCAGATTGGAACCGTCTCAAGGCGTACCCATGCGGTAGTCTGTGTTCCGACTTTAAGAGCACCCCCTTTTGGCCAAGGCTCATTTGGGTCTTCAACAACATAAGCATAAAAGAATCCTTTTTCATAGGAGATGGAATCGACCTTTTTTATTACTCCTCCAAAAGTCCCATACGTAATAGTCGGCCAACCCGATATTTGCATAGCAGGCCATCCGTAAAACATAAGACGTACGGGAAGACCCTCTTTGATGAGTGGCATATTAAAATCGGATACCTCAAGCAGTAATGCTCTTACACCAACGGTAGGGGCAAAATAAACAACTTGGTCACCTTTTTTTAATAGTTTGTTTTTATCGCTTTCATACAGTCTAACTATATATCCATCTTTTTGGGCGTATACCTTAGCCGTTTCATATCTTGAAATATTCATAGACTGTCTTTGCAGGTCTTGATCAATAGATGTAATTCTGTTTTGTGATGAGAGAATTGATGCTTCAAGGGATTTTATTTTATTTTGAGTATCTTTAAGAAATTTTTCTTTCTCTTTTCCAAAAATATCAATATTTTTTTTCTCCACTTGAATATCGATGGCAATTTTTTCAAGCTCTGCATTTGCTTTTATATAAACGTTTTCTACACTGTCATATTTTCGTTTTGATTCAATACCGTCTTGGTA
>CAXGZT010000049.1:0-14365 GCA_964014335.1 uncultured Campylobacterales bacterium
CCCGCCCCACCCCGACACTTTCGTCGGCAGCGTCAGATGTGTATAAGAGACAGGTTGAAATAGGTTTTGAGAATGAAGAGGGGGTATCCTGCGATATGCTACTTGTCGCTTCCGGCCGCAAACCCAATACCTCCGTGGTCTCGACGGACAAAATCAAGGTCGATCATGGGATAAGGACAGATGAGAATTTTGAGACGACGCTGAAAGATCATTATGCCATTGGCGACTGCAACGGCAAATTACAGCTCGCCCATGCTGCCCGTGCAGAAGTCTTAAAGGTCACTGAGCGTATTTTGGGAAAATCGGAAAGGAAATTAAACCTGGATAACGTTGTAAAGTTTATCCATACGCTTCCTATGAGTTATGCAAGCGTAGGCAAGACTAAGCAGATGCTTCTTCAAAGCAACAGTGTTTACAAAGAGAGTGTCGTCAGTTTAAACAACTTTACGGCTTCTGCCTTTCATCATGCCAGCGATGGAAAAATGATCGTATATGCGGATGAAGAGGGGTTTGTCTTGGGAGCAGAGATATTCGCACCCAATGCGGAAGAGCTGATATCAACGGTTGCAATGGCTTTGGCGGGAGAGATGGATGTGAATCTGGCACGGCAGACGGTGATGGCCCATCCGACTTTCAGTGAAGCCTTGGAACGCAGCTATTTTAGATTATGATACTCCATAACTGGAGAGTTACCCCTTATGAAACCGCGCTGAAGCAGATGGACGAGGTCCATCTGCGTGCGGTAAAAGAGAAAAAAAACCATCTTATCCTATGCCAGCATCCGGAAGTATTTACGCTCGGACAGGATGCCGGGGATAAAACTTTTGAGGTAGAGGCCCTTAAAACAGACCGGGGCGGTTCTATCACCTGTGACTCTCCGAGTCAAAACATCTATTATTTCTGTTTTCAATCTTCGCATCCAGCCCGTTTTTTTTCCAAAGTGGTTTCGGTCTTTGAATCGTTCTTTGAATGTTTTTTGCCTTCTGTTGCATATGATACGAAGTACCCGGGTTTTTATATCCAGTCGCACAAACTCTCTTCTTTGGAGTTAGGGTACAGAGAGGGTGTCTCGCTGCACGGGGTGGCGCTAAATGTAGATGTCGACCTGGCCTTTCATAATTTAGTTAACCCCTGCGGTTTGGAAGAGGTAAGGGCAAGTTCTTTGGAAGCGGAAGGTTTAAAGATCTCCTGTGAGGCCGTGGATGAAGAGGTGATAAAAAATATTTTAAGGGTATTTGATGAATCCCTACAAACCTAAGGTCAAAGCCCCTGACCCCTGTCTTGTTAATCATACAATGGGAATTTTACGTAAACACAGAGTGAATAGCGTCTGTGAGGCTGCCTCATGCCCGAACAGAGCAGAGTGTTACTCTAATAATACGGCTACCTTCATGATATTGGGTGATATATGTACCCGGGCATGTACATTTTGCCATATAAAAACAGGAAAGGGCTTGACCCCGGATATTAATGAGCCCCATAGGCTGGCAGAGGCTGTTAAAGAGCTGGGTTTAGACTATGTTGTCATTACTTCGGTTGACAGAGATGATCTTTCTGATTACGGAGCAGGTCATTTCCTTGCTTGCGTGAAGCGCATCAAAGAGGCGTGCCCCTATGTAAGGATCGAACTGCTTACTCCTGATTTTCGTTCGGACAAGGAGGCTATGGATCTGATCGTGCAGGCCGGTGTAGAGAAACTGGCCCATAATCAAGAGACCGTGAAACGGTTATGCGAGAGTGTCCGCCCGCAAAGCAGATATGAACGGAGCCTGGAGACCCTGGCTTATTATGCTTTAAAGAGCAGAAGCATTATAAAATCATCTCTGATGGTAGGATTGGGTGAGCATGAAAACGAGTTGTTGGAGACGATGCAAGACCTTCTAGATGTCGGAGTGAGTGAGCTGAGCATAGGACAGTATCTTCAGCCTACGCTTAAGCACCATCCGGTAAAAAGGTATTATCCGAAAGAGTTCTTCGAGGAGATCAGGTCGGAAGCCTTGAGTATGGGATTCAGAGCCGTTGCCTCCGGGCCCTTGGTCCGAAGCTCTTATCATGCAAAAGAGCTCTAATCTATTTTTCTCTTCAGCATCTCTGCAAAGTCAAAAGGAAAAGGAAAGACAAGAGAGTTCGTTTTTTCCCCCGATATATCGCTCAGAGTCTGCAGATAACGCAACTGTATACTCTGAGGATTTTTGCTGAGAATATTGGCTGCATCCAAAAGTGTCTCGCTCGCTTGAAGCTCGCCCTGGGCATGAATAACCTTGGCCCGTCTCTCCCTTTCGGCTTCCGCCTGCCTTGCAATGGCTCTGGTCATATTCTCATCCAGGTCTATGTGCTTTATCTCCACGTTTGAGATTTTTATCCCCCAGGCGTCGGTCTGTTTGTCCAGGATAAGCTGTATATCGGCATTAAGCCTGTCTCTCTCTGCAAGCATCTCGTCGAGTTCATGCTGTCCCAGGACAGAACGAAGCGTCGTCTGTGCCAGCTGAGAGGTGGCGTCGTAAAATTGTTCCACCTGTATAATCGCTTTTTCCGGATCAACGACGCGAAAATAGACAACGGCGTTGACGTGCACGGAGACATTATCGTGCGATATGACATCCTGGGTGGGGACATCAAGAACAATGGTACGAAGATCGACCCTTACCATCTGCTGTACAGCAGGGATAAGGATGATAAGTCCGGGTCCTTTGACCCCGGTAAAACGTCCGAGGGTAAAGACGACACCCCTGTCATATTCCCTTAAAACCCGAATGGAGAGGATCAGTAGGATAATAACAAACGCGACCGTATAGACTAGTGTCATGGAAATCATTTTTCACTCCTTAGTTGTAATATAAGACCGGAAATGGACTCAACATAGCCTATCTCTCCGGGTTGAAGTTCCTTATTGCTCTGTGCCGCCCAAATCTCTCCGTGACAATAAACACGGTAAAACTCGTCCTGTTTTTCGATCACCTCTGCGGGCATCCCAATCATCTCCTCTTTTCCGCTGACGATCTTCGCACTGCGCGAGGAGAAGAGAAATCGTATCAGAAGTAAAAAAAAGGCAAGAGAAGAGAGTGAAAAAGAGATGATCAATGGCAGAGAGATCCCCTCCCCCAGAGTTTCGGCATCAAAAAGAAGCAGGGAGCCAAAGGCAAAGGAGACGACGCCGGCGATACCCAATATACCAAACCCGCTGATAAAGACCTCTGCTACCATTAGGGCTATACCAAGAACGATAAGAAGCAGTCCCGCATATGAAAAGGGCAAAAGGTTCAAAGCGTACAGGGCTATGATCCCGGAGATAAGACCAATCACACCGGGATAGATAGATCCGGGATTCATCAATTCAAAAAAGATTCCGTAAATTCCCAGCATAAGAAGGATATAGGCGATATTGGGATTGGTAATGATACTGAGAAAACGGTTCTTCCAGTCGGGTTCATAATAGAGGTGCCTCGCGGATTTCAGGGAGAGGGAGATCTCTTTCTTAGAGATCTTCAGGCTTATCCCTTCGATCTTTTCGAACAGTTCATCTTCACTGTCTGCAACAATATCTATCACACCAAACTTCAAAGCCTCTTGGGCTGAGAGGCTTTTTCCCTCTGTAACTGCTTCGACTGCCCAAGAGATATTCCTGTCTCGAAGTTGTGCAAGGCTTCTGATATAAGCAGCAGAATCATTTATGACTTTTTTCTCCATGGCGGACATACTGAGGTTAAGGTCCTTGGCCTGGGGAGGGTTCATCAAACTAACGGGTGTCGCGGCACCGATATTGGTTCCCGGCGCCATGGCTGCAATATGCGAGGCGTATATAAGATAGGTCCCGGCACTGGCAGCCCGCGCACCCTTGGGTGAGACATATATGATAACAGGTATGGAAGAGTTTAAGACCTCCTGAATCATCTCTCGCATTGAACTGGCAAGACCTCCAGGGGTGTCCAAGGAGATAAGAATCGCACTCGAATTATGCTCAAGCGCATAGGCAAAACCCGTTTTCACGTATGAACTGGTCGCAGGCCCTATGGCCCCCTCTATATGAAGATGTGTAAGTGTATTAGCTTGAGAGAAGAGGGGAAAGATAAGAAATAAAAAAAGACAAATTAATTTTTTCATACTTCAAGGATAGCGTAGGAAATCTTAGTTTAAGTAAAAAAAATAAAAGTAAGAAAAGCATACCATTATTCAAATGAGAAAAGATGATTTTTTGATTCAGCAATTAAGAGAGAGGCGAGAAGAGCAATCTTTAAAGATAAAGGGTTTAAAAACGATAAACCATTTTATCTTCAAGACGCGGACCTAATCATCCCTGTGTGGATCTTTCCCTTTTGTCAGTTTAGAAAAGAAACCGCCTGCGAAACTGTCAACATCAAGCAGTAAACCAATCACAAAAACTATGACAAGGGCTAAAACTATTCCGACTACTCCGAGTATTGAACATTCCATAATAAACCTTTTGTTTAGTATGAAAAAGTCTAACATTTTTTAAGGGCAGTGTCAATTGAGTTATAAGAAGAATATATATTTAAGGAAGTGCAGGCAGAAGGAGGAAAAGCTCCTTCTGTTAAGCGTTTACGATATTCTGAATCTGTCCGACGACTGCCGGGTCCTCCAGGGTTGAAGTGTCTTGGGTGATCTCTTCGTCTTTGGCGATTGAACGCAAGATACGTCTCATAATCTTTCCTGAACGTGTCTTAGGAAGTCCGGGGACAAAAATGATGTCGTCACATACTGCAATATTACCGATCTCTTTTCTGATAATGTTGTTTAACTCTTTGACCATAGCGACATCATCCTCAAAACGTGTCTCGTCAAGGGCTGTTTTCAAAACGATATAAGCAAAGATCGATTCGCCTTTGATATCGTGAGGTTTGCCGACAACAGCGACTTCGGCAACATTAGCATCTTTTTTCAGTGCTGCTTCGACTTCAGCCGTACCCATGCGGTGACCGGAAACATTGATGACATCATCCATGCGGCCGGTGATCGTGATGTAACCCTCTTCGTCAAGGACAGCGCCGTCACCCGAGAAGTAAACGGGTTTTCCCTCTTTCGTGACATCACCGAAGTATGATTTTTCATAACGCGCCTTGTCACCCCATATATTACGGATCATGGATGGCCACGGTTTAGTGATGCAGAGATGCCCTTTTTCACCGACGGGTTTGGGCGTACCGTCTACATCAACGATCTCAGCGATGATCCCCGGAAGAGGGAAGGTCGCACAGGCAGGTTTGATCGGAGTGGCACCCGGAAGAGGAGAGATCATATGTCCGCCTGTCTCCGTCTGCCAGTAGGTGTCAACGATAGCGCATTTAGAACCGCCTACCTCTTCGTAATACCATTTCCATGCCGGTGGATCGATGGGCTCACCAACCGTTCCGAGTACCTTAAGCGAGCTGAGGTCGTATTTACCCGGTTCATCTTCACCCATCTTGTGCAATACACGGATAGCAGTCGGTGCCGTGTAGAACTGGTTAATCTTATACTCTTCAACCATCTTCCAGCAGCGCCCTGCATCAGGATAGGTCGGTACACCTTCAAACATAACCGTCGTCGCACCCATAGCAAGCGGACCGTATACGATATAGGTATGACCCGTGATCCAGCCCACATCGGCCGTACACCAGTAGGTGTCATTCTCTTTAACATCAAACACCCACTCCATCGTCATCTGTGCCCAAAGGATATATCCCGCCGAGTTGTGCTGAACACCTTTTGGCGCGCCCGTCGAACCTGATGTGTAGAGTAGGAAAAGCGGGTCCTCCGAGTCCATCACTTCCGCGTCACACCTATTTGATTCATTCTCAATCATCTCGTTATAGGAGTAGTCTCGACCTTCAATCCAAGTGACTTCTTCTTTGTTCCTTTGAACAACACAGACTTTTTCTACAGATGTATCGCCGGAAAGTGCCGTATCAACGATAGGCTTCAGCATATAGGGTTTACCCTTGCGGTAAGCACCGTCAGCGGTAATGACTACCTTGGCTTGGGCATCTTCGATCCTGTCGCGAAGCGCTTCTGCAGAGAAGCCGCCAAATACGATGGAATGGATAGCACCCAGGCGTGCACACGCAAGCATCGCAAAGGCAGCTTCCGGGATCATCGGCATATAGATTAGGACACGGTCACCCTTTTTAACGTCATAAAAGTTTTTAAGAAGGTTTGCAAACTTGTTAACACGGTTGTGCAGTTGCATATATGTGATAGTCTGCTTATCTCCGTTGTCGCCTTCAAAGATGATGGCTGCCTTCTCTTTACGTGTATCCAAATGGCGGTCGATACACTGTTCGGACACATTCAGCTTGCCGCCTTCAAACCATGAGTAAAAAGGTGCTTTTGACTCGTCTAGGACCTTCGTGAAAGGTTCTCTCCAAGAGATCTTCTCTTTGGCATAGTCGCCCCAGAAACCTTCATAATCATCTTCTGCTTTTTTAGTCAGAGCATAATATTCATCCATACTTTTAATACGTGCCTCTTTGGCAAATTCAGCATTAGGCTGAAATAACTGTTTCTTTTTTAATTCGCTCACTTTTTTCCCTGTTGAAAAATCTAAATTGCGCAATGATAGCTCAGTGCTTTAATGACTATTATTAATTGTAGCAGTAAAAAACAGACTTTAGAATGATTTCAGATTCACATGGGTGTTATTTTTGCAGAAGAGAATTTTAGAAACAAGCCAGATGTTAACAGTTTCTAGCTTTATAACCTGACTTTTTCAGAGAAAAGAACCTCCGACATTTTGAAGGAATCCCACTCACACCTTTTAAAAGAGTAACCACGATCAGAAGAGACATCAATTTGACTCTTTGGAAACAGAATCAATTGAAACCAAATTAGTAAATAACCTCTCTTTTTTAAGTTTTCGTATAGTAACAATAAGAAAACCTACTAAAAAGAGGTCGACCGCTTTAAACCTTAGTACCTGTTATTATAGAAAAAAACTTGCCTGCAAACTGATCTACATCAAGCATGACGGCAATGGGAACGAATATAACAACAGCCAGAGTCATTAGATAGAAATCCATAATAGATCCTTTCTGTACTATAATAAAATATTATAACATTATTGGCCGATAATGTAAATCTTTCTTCTGCGAGCGGGTATCATCTTATACCCTTGCAGCCCATTAATAGAGTAACTGCCAATCGTCAGGATTCTGATAAAGTCTCGATAATTAAGCACTCTGAAGAGAGTGCAGCATGTGTTGAAGAAAAGATTGTCTGCTCTCTCGCATGAGTAGCGGGAGCAGAGAAGATGATCAGTGCGGACTGGCACCTTCTGAACCGATGCCGGTTTCAGAACGGATGAACTGGTGTTCAAAAGCAGTCTCTTCCTCTTTAGCTCTTTGACTTTTATCTGTTACGGACAGGATATAGATACTGATAAAGGCCACCAGTACGGAGAAGAGAGCAGGATATTTATAAGGAAAGACCGCTTCTTCGTTTCCGAGTATCTGTACCCAAACTATTGGACCGAGGATAACGAGTATGATGGCGGTTGCAAGACCGACACTCCCACCGATAAAGGCACCCTTCGTCGTCAGTTTAGACCAGTAGATAGAGAGAAAAAGGATAGGGAAGTTTGCAGATGCCGCGATGGCAAAGGCAAGACCGACCATAAAGGCAATATTCTGCTCTTCAAAGGCGATACCTAAAAAGATAGCCGCCATACCAAGGGCAACTGTCGCATATTTAGAGACCTTCATCTCTTTTTTCTCATCTGTCTTGCCTCCGTTGAAGACATTGGCATAGAGGTCGTGACTGATGGCAGAAGCACCGGCAAGCGTCAGTCCCGAGACGACGGCCAGGATAGTGGCGAAGGCGACTGCAGAGATAAAGCCCAGAAAGAGATCCCCTCCAACCGCGTGTGAAAGGTGGATAGCGGCCATATTGTTTCCGCCGATAAGGGCCTTGCCCGCCTCAAGGTATTCTGGCTCGGTCGAGACCAGGACAATGGCACCAAAACCGATGATAAAGGTCAGCAGATAAAAGTAACCGATAAAACCGGTGGCATAAAAAACGGATTTACGCGCTTCTTTGGCATTGCCAACGGTGAAAAACCGCATCAGGATATGAGGAAGACCGGCGGTTCCGAACATCAAGGCGATAGCAAGAGAGATGGCCGAGACGGGATCGGAGATAAGACCTCCGGGAGCCATGATGGCTTCAGCCTTAGGGTGGACATCAACAGCCGCAGCAAAGAGAGTCTCAAAAGAGAAGTCCGTCTGCTTCATCACCATAAAGGCCATAAAGCTGGCACCCGAAAGCAGTAAAACGGCTTTGATGATCTGTACCCAGGTCGTAGCGAGCATGCCGCCGAAGGTAACATATAAGATCATCAAGATACCAACGAGAATCACCGCGACCGCATAATCAAGTCCAAAAAGAAGCTGGATGAGTTTTCCAGAACCTACCATCTGGGCGATAAGATAGAGTGTCACCGTCGCAATGGCACCAGATGAGGCAAGTACACGGATCGGTTTCTGGCTTAGGCGATAGGAGGCAACATCGGCAAAGGTGAATTTTCCAAGGTTACGGAGTTTCTCTGCCACCATGAAAAGGATAATAGGCCAGCCTACAAGAAACCCGATAGAGTAGATAAGACCGTCATATCCATTGGCATAGACAAGGGCCGATATACCCAAGAACGAGGCTGCCGACATATAATCGCCTGCGATGGCCAGACCATTTTGAAAACCGGTGATCCCGCCTCCGGCTGTATAAAACTCTTTTGTCGTTGAAGTCCGTTTGGCTGCCCAGTAGGTGATGAGGAGAGTGGCACCGACAAAGAGGACAAACATGACAATAGCAGAGAGATTCAGCGACTGCTTTTCTACCTCGCCGCTAAAGGCATCGGCTAAGAGGGGAAGAGAAAAAAGAGAGAGGAGAAAATATTTAATCATGTTTCACTCCTACATCATCTTTCAGACGGTTTAAAATAAGGTCAAACTCTCTGTTGGCTCTTCTTACATAGACGCCGGTCAGTATGAAAGAGATAAGAATGATTCCTATACCGACAGGAATGCCGAGTGTCGTTACGCTTCCTTGGCATAAGGCAGTCGCAAAAAAAGAGGGGGCATATGCGATAGTGAGAATAAAACTGAAATAGACGGCCAGTATAGTGGAAGTCAATATAAGTGAAAACTTTCGCCGTTTTTTGACCAAGGTCTTAAATTCAGCATCCTCTTTGATCTTGTCATAAATATCCCTGTACATTAGTATCCTTGAAAATTTGTTGTGCAAATATAGCATACCTAAAGTATTAGTGCCAATAGAGGTGGAGAAAAACTTTAGGTACTGTTTAAAACAGGGTCTGTTCCATTTTTGCATTGGGCGCATTTACATAGGCCGTGAACTCATCGATATCAAGAGGTTTCGAAAAATAAAACCCTTGGATGATAGAACATCCGTTCTCTTGCAGAAACTTCAGCTGGTCCAAAGTTTCGACACCTTCAGCGATAACGTCTAGTCTCAGATTGTTTGCCAGGGAGATAATACTTTTGGCAATGGCGCAATCGCCTTCATGGGAGGGCGTATCACAGATGAAGGACTTGTCGATCTTCAGGGCATGAATAGGCAGGTTCTTGAGATAATTTAAAGAGGAATATCCCGTCCCGAAATCATCAATGGAAAGCTTGACCCCCATTTTTTTCAAACTCTCAAGGACAAGAACGCTTTTTCTTGCCTGGTTGATAAGCATGTTCTCGGTAAACTCCAATTCAATCGAACTGGACTTGATGGAGTTTTTTTGCAGGTTCTCTTGAATGATCTGCTGAAGGTTCTGGTGAAGAATCTGTGAAGATGAGACGTTGATGCTGATGCATAAGTCATTGTTGAAATCACGATTTAGGCGGGCGATATCGCGACAGACCTGTATGATGACCCATTTTCCGATCTGGTTGATCAGACTGCTCTCTTCCGCGATGGGAATGAACACGGCAGGAGAGACTTCGCCTAACTCTTTCTGGTTCCAGCGCAAAAGAGCTTCGGCACCGACGACTTTTTGCGTATTGATATCGACTTTTGGCTGATATTTGATACGAAATTCATTGTTCTCAATGGCATGATGGAGCTTGGTCTCAAGGTCATGACGAAATAAAATCTTTTTATGCATCTTGGAGGTGAAAAACTGATAATTGTGTTTGCCTTTTTCCTTTGCCCGATACATCGCCGTATCCGCATAAGAGAGAAGGGTATTGGTACAGTCTGTATCGTCAGGGTAGATGCTGACACCGATACTCGTCCCGATAAACATCTCCTGCTCATCAAAACTAAAGGGCGTTTCCAGAAGTGCGATGATCTTATCGCAGAGGCGGACGATTTCACTGTTATCCTCAACGTCATTGATAATGATGACAAACTCATCGCCACCCAAACGGGCAATGCTGCTTTTCTCATTCAGCAGGCTCTTTAGCCGTGAAGATGCTGCGATAAGCAGTTTATCTCCCATAGCATGGCCCAGAGTGTCATTAATGATCTTGAAGTTATCCAGGTCTAAAAACATCAGAGCTATACGGGTATTCTCTTTTTTTGCCTTTTTTAGAGCCTGTTTCAGCTCTTCTTTGAACAGATGGCGGTTTGAAAGTCCGGTAAGTGGATCATAGTTCGCAAGGTAATAGAGTCGTTTTTGCGTCTCTTGACGAACACTGTTCTCTATCTTGAGCTCATTGTTTGAAGACTCCAGCTCCTCTTTTGCCTCAGTCAGATTGTGCGCCAGGTCCTGATTAAGGAACTGGGTCTGAAGTGACTTGATGATCGATTTGTTGAGGCGGATCATCGTAGTAAGCATTATTAAGTAATAGACTATACCGATAAGACAGAGGGCAAGGGCGAGTTCATCCATCATCAGAGCCCTGTATAAAAAGGCAAACATAAGCGGAATCGAATAAGAGATGAAAGCGACGATATGCATAGAATAGACTGCCACGGAACCGGCGATCATAGCAATGATCAAAAAGAAAACAAAGATCTGAATAGTAAGATCATTGTCCGGAAAGATATAGAGCAGACTCGATCCAAAGAGACCGCCTGAAAAGAGTATCCCGAAAAGAAGATAAGGCTCCTCTTTAATCAAGGAGAGGCTTGCACTCTTACGGATCTTATAGACATGCAAAGAACGAAAATAGCTCAGAGCAAAGATAGCCACAAGCCAGATAAGGGCAAGGTCTGTGTCTACCTCACTGTAAATGAGATAAAAGATAAAGGAGCTGACAGCCAGCGTACCGAAGATAGACGACGGCAGATTTTGCACGAGTGTGCCTAAGCGTTCTTCTTGAACCCTCGCGTCAAGTTTTGATTTATACATTTGAATATTCCCTGGCGGAAGTCTATCATAAAAACTAATAAAGCACAGAGAATATTTTAAATTTACGATTAAAGTTTTTTACTAGGATAGCGTGCTTAAGAAAAAGTGATTATAATTTCACAATTCAATATTATCTAGGAAAAACAATGTCTTTAAAAACATATGATTACTCTGCAGAAGAGATGGCAAAATTCCAATGGGCAAAGATGACGACATCAAAGGGTGTTATCTGGTTGAAGCTTTACGGTGATGAAACACCGAATACGGTTGCGAACTTTGCGACACTGGCAAATGACGGTTTCTATAACAATCTTAATTTTCACCGTGTCATCCCGGGCTTCATGGCTCAGGGAGGTTGTCCGCAGGGTCGCGGTACAGGCGGACCGGGTTGGGCTATCCCTTGTGAAACGGCGCTTAACAAGCACAAACATGTGAAAGGAACGCTTTCTATGGCTCACGCCGGACCAAACACAGGCGGTTCACAGTTCTTTATCTGTTTCGTCGCTACGCCTCACCTTGATGGTGTGCATACGGTATTCGGCGGGATTGAGCAGGACGATGCCGACTCTATGGCTGTTCTTGACTCTATCGAGATGCAAGACGCTATCGAGAGTGTCGAGATCCTGGCCGAGCGCTAGAATCTTTTGAGGCCTTGCCTCATCTGTAATACAAAGGCTTCCGTATGTTAGTACATATCTGCTGTTCCGTCGATTCCCACTTTTTTTTAGAAAAACTCCAAGCCGATTTTCCGGATGAAAAACTGACCGGCTTTTTTTATGATCCAAATATCCATCCCTATTCAGAGTATAGGCTGCGTTATCTGGATGTTCAAAGAAGCTGCAAAAAACTGGGTATCGACCTGCTCGAGGGTGAGTATGACTTTGAGACATGGATGGACCTGGTTCGAGGTCTTGAAAATGAACCGGAAAAAGGAGCCCGCTGCGAGGTCTGTTTTGACAGACGTTTTGATGTATCCGCCCACAAGGCTCTGGAACTGGGGGAGAAGAAGATCACGACGACTCTGCTTGTCTCTCCGCTGAAGTCTCAGGAGCAGCTCAAACGAGTGGGAGACGCCTTTTACGAGAAAAACGGGGTGGAGTTCATCGCGGTAGATTACCGTTCCGGCGGAGGAAGCCAGGACCAGAGTCGTGTGACCAAGGAAGAGCAGCTCTACAGGCAGGACTATTGCGGCTGCATCTATGGACTGAGCATGCAGCGTGACCAGCAGGGCAAGCTGATGGACGAGATGTTCTCTCCTATAGGGGGACAGATACTTCCCGCCTCGATCGAAGAGCGTCTTGAACTCTATCAGCGTCGCATGGATTACGAAGACGAGGGGCAGGCATATCGGCTTGTACGGGAAAAGTTCTTAAACTACAGACAGTATAACCTGAAAGTCACGATAGCCAAAAAACCGGTCGACGCCCATGCCCTTATCTATTCTACACTACCGAGAAAAAAAGCCAACGGACGTATCGAGCAGAGTGTTAAGGATATCCACTTCATGAACAGGGAAGAGCTGAAGTTCATCACCTTGGAGCATCTCAACAGACTTGCAAACAGCAGTTTCACCTCTGTAAAAGAGATGGTCTTCAACCCTCTAAGCAGCGAGCGTGAGATAAAGCTTCGTCAAAAATTTTGCTATTCACCTTATGATCTTAGTCCGATACTTGTTGTTGATGAACTGGTGGATGGCAAGATAGAGGTTTATCTTGATGCAACGACTTATGAAGACAACCGCGAATATCTCATTCTCAAGTAAAATGTCCTAACTTGTTCCCACACAGAGAGAAAGTAGCATGTTTACACATTCAAGTTAAAAAAATCTTATATCTTTCGAATAATACGAATTTAACGAAACTTGCGTTAGAATAGCCAAATTTTATAAAAAGGCTTATGAGACTATGATGGACGTTGTAGAAATTCAGAAAATATTACCACATAGATATCCTCTGCTATTGATCGACAGAGTAACAGAGATCGTTAATGATGAAAAACTTTTAGGTTATAAAAACGTCAGTATCGGCGAGCAAGTGTTTGAAGGACACTTTCCCGGCCACCCTATCTATCCGGGTGTAATGATCCTAGAGGGTATGGCCCAAGCAGGCGGCATCCTGGCGTTTAAGAGTATGGATATGACGGAAGAGGAAGCGGCGGAGAAGGTCGTCTACTTTATGAGTATCGACAAGGCGAAATTCCGTTCTCCGGTTCGTCCCGGCGACCGTTTAGAGTATGAGATCACTGTTGTCAAACACAAGGGAGCTATCTGGGTCCTTCAGGGCAAGGCCTTTGTGGACGGGGATTTAGTATCAGAAGCTGAGTTAAAAGCTATGGTAGTAGACAAGTAAGTCCTATGAGTATGATATCTGCACAAGCCATCATAGAAGAGGGTGCGCAAATAGGCGAGAATGTCTCTATCGCGCCCTTTGCCTTTGTCTCTTCGGAAGCGATCATCGGCGAAGGCACAAGCATTGCCCAAGGTGCCTGTGTCTACGGGAAGACAACGATCGGAAAGAACAACAGGATCTTTTCCCATGCCGTTATCGGTTCGGCTCCCCAAGACCTGAAGTACAAGGGCGAAGAGGTTGAACTCATTATCGGCGATGATAATACCATCAGAGAGTTTACGCTTTTTAACCCGGGAACAGCCGGGGGTGGTTCAAAGACCATCATCGGTTCGCATAATCTTTTTATGGGGTATGTCCATGTCGGACATGACTCCATCATCGGAAGTCACTGCATCTTTGCCAATGCCGCGACGATTGCCGGCCATGTAGAGATAGGCGACCATGTGGTTATCGGCGGGATGACCCCTGTACATCAATTTGTACATATCGGCGATTACGCTATGGTAGCCGGTGCTTCCGCACTCTCTCAAGACGTGCCGCCGTTTTGTATGGTAGAAGGAAACAGGGCCAGTCTGCGCGGTCTTAATCTGACGGGTCTTCGCCGTAAGCTTGAACGTGATGATATTAATCTGCTAAAGTCTGCTTACAGGGAGCTTTTTGAAAAAGGGCGCCCCCTGAAAGACGCTGCTCAAGAGCTGCTGGATGAGACAAAGAACTATTTTGT
>CAXGZT010000050.1:0-14310 GCA_964014335.1 uncultured Campylobacterales bacterium
ACAGGACCAGAGATGTCGCCTCCCTCAGGATATGGGCATTTCTCTCTTCTGCTTTGGAAAACTTTTTAAGGCATTTTTCTGCCGGCCACTTCTCTTCCATATAGTTGACAAAGACTATCATCGTGTATGCAAGATTCCTGCGGATTTCATCATAAACATTCAGAATGGATTGGTTTTCACTCTCGGAAAACTCATTGATGTTGTTTTTTATATCTTTAAGCAGCTTGGCTGCATAGACACTGTTGCGCACCGAGTTCAAGAGGGTCTCAATGCTTTGACTCTGCTCGTGGCTGAGGTTTTCCTGGGTCAACCGGTGAACAAAGGCTACGGTATCTACCTCTATCTCCTTGATCTTTTCATAGGTCTTATGATGATCAAACTCGATCCGACTCCGATTAGAGGCAATGGACTCCTTTGCGTCACGGCTTTTGCTGAAAATATCATTCGGTTTGATATTGGCAAGAAGCAATCCAAACTTCATCGTCTTGACAAAAAGATTGGTGACTTCGTTGCGAAGGGCTACAAAAGCGGCATCGGGAAGCTCGGGATCGACCAGATGGATATATTTCGTCGGCATCTTTTCGGCATGCACGAACATCTTTTCCAGATACCGTGCCATAAACGGGATAAAGGGGGTAAGCAAGAGCACTCCCAGCAGGTTGAATATGCTATGGAAAAGTGCCAGCGCTATGGTCAGTTCTTCATGCAGGGAAAGCGTCTCCAGCAGGAAGAGGGTTAAAATAGGCAGCAGAAGAAAAGCGACAAGCCCCGTGATAAGGTTGAAGAGCAGATGAGCCACCGCTGCCCTCTTCTTATCCGGAATGCCCCCTATGCATCCCAGAAGTACCGTCACCGTCGTGCCTATATTCGTACCGATCACCATTGCCGCAGACTGCTCAAAGCTCAATATCTGCGCATACAGGGCACTTAACACGATGGCTGTAGCTGCCGAACTTGACTGGATCAATGCCGTTATCAAAAAGCCCAAGCCTACAAAGGCGATCAGGGGGAAATCAACATAGAGTGAAAGATCGATGCTGGATGAAACCGATTCGATGGCCGTTTTCATGATATAGAGTCCAAGAAAAAGCAGACCCGAACTGATTAAGACCTTGGCTGCAGCCGCCATCTTTGTCTGGGGTGAGCCGAGAATAAGAAAAAAACCGCCGATGCCGATCAAAGGCACGGCAAGGGCTTCGATATTTACCTTGAAACCAAACGTTGCGACGATCCATGCCGTAGCCGTCGTACCTACGTTCGAGCCGAAAATAATAGCAATGCCCGAGGGCAGGGAGATCAGCGCGGCACTGACAAAGGAGAGTGTCATCAGGGTGACTACCGAAGAGCTCTGCAGTGCGGCTGTCGCCCCGGCCCCCGTCAAAAGGGATTTAAAAACCGTTGAAGTCGAGTTTTTGATCCAGCGCTTCAAACGAAAACCTGCAGCCTCTTTGAGTGCCAGTTCCATATAGAACATACCGAACAGAAATATTCCCAAACCCGAGAAGACCTGAACTATCATGCTTGTCATCTCTACTCTTTCTTAATGAAATTTGACCCTGTTTCGCCCCTCGTCTTTAGCCTGATAGAGTGCATCGTCAACGCGTTTTAGCATAGTCTCTTTCGTGTCCTTTTCTCTAAAGACCGTAACACCGACACTTATCGTGATCTGAGGGATCTCTTTAAAGGGATGTGCTGCTACAATCTCCCTTAACTTGTCTGTGACGCGCAGGGCCTCCTCTTTACCGAGCGTCGGCAGAATAAGGAGAAATTCTTCGCCCCCCCATCTTCCGAAACGGTCACTTTCGCGTATTTGCTTCGAGACGAGACTGCTCAGCTCTTTTAACACGTAATCGCCCACATCATGACCGTAACTGTCATTCACGGCTTTAAAACGATCAATGTCGAACATCGCCAATGCAAAGCTTCCGTCATAACGTTTGCTTCTTCCTATCTCGATATCAAGCTCTTCATTACTCTTATAGCGGTTGTAGATACCCGTCAAACTGTCAATCGTAGCCAGTTTTTTGAGCCTTTCTTCCATATGCACCCGTTCCGTGATATCCTCGCTGGTCGCAACGAAGTATTGAATGTTCCCCTCATTATCCATGATCGGCGTGATCACTTCCTCTTCATAATAGAGCTTCTTGTTTTTCTTCTTGTTTGTAAAAATGCATTTATAGGTCTTTCCGGACAAGATAGTTTCCCACATCTCCTCATAAAACGACCTGTGGTGATGCCCGGACTTGAACATGCCTATTTTCTTTCCAATGAGCTCTTCCTTGGAGTAGCCCGTGTGGGTGACCATCGCATCATTGACATAGGTGATAATCCCTGCTTTGTCCGTTATCCGGACCATCTCATCCATCTGTTCTATCGCCTGTCCCAGAAGTTTCAACTGCTCTTTTGTCTCTTCGATATCGGTCGTATCGACAATCGTGCCTAAATAATTGATCGGGACACCCTTGCTATCGCGTTCGATGACGGTACGGTGGTCGACCCAGCGTATATCTCCCTCGGCAGTCACGATGCGGTACAGCTGAACAAAGCGGTTCTCCTGCTCCCGGACAGAGACTTCGAGCTCCCCCATTACTCTTTCAAGATCCTTATGATAGATAATATCGGTATAAGAGACCCTGCCCGATAAAAAGCTCTCAGCCGTGTAACCCAATTTGAGGATATTGTTTGAGACATACTCGACCGGCCAGTTTTTCTGAGCCTTCCAGTAAAATACGATCGTATCGGAACTGTCTATCAGGTCGGTGAGACGGTAAATCTTGTCCTCGGCCAGTCTGCGCTTTTCAATCTCCAGCGCCAATGAGACGTTGTTGGCAATCGCTTTCGTAAACTCCACTTCTTCCGGCAGCCACTCCCTTATCTTGCCCGTATCTTCATTGCAGACAACGCCGACGAGGGAGCCTTGATGAACAATGGGTATGTCCAGCATCGATCTGATATCCAGGGGCTTCAAGTACTCTTCTAAAAAGTCGGAGCTGACAGGGTCATTCTCGGCATCGTTAATGACCAAGACACTCTGTGTTTCAAGAGCCTTAAAATAATGCGGATATTTTTTGGATTCCAACACCCCCGTGTGGGTGTGGGTGTCGCTACTGCGTGAATACAGACATATACATTCGAGTTTCGTATCTCCATCCTTGTATAGCCAGACGCTTGAGCGTTCAATATTCAATGTCTCGGCAGAGATCCTTGTCGCCTGTTCTATCGCCTCCTGGATATTTTGATAATCTACCTTGGCCCAGGTCATCAGTGCATTATGATAACTCTTTATTCTCTCATGGCGTCTCTCTTCCGCTAGTTCGTTCTGCTTTTTTTGCGTGATATCAAGGACGACTCCTATCATGGAAACGGCTTTTCCCCGCTCATCAAACCGTGCATTTCCCGACTCCTGAAGGTACGAAACCCTGCCGTCTCTACGCTGCACCTCATGCTCCAGGAAATAAGGTGTTTTCTTATCTATAGAATCCGCTATGGCCTCTCGCAAAGACTCCCGGTCCTCTTCACCGAGATAGGAGAGAAAACGCTCATACGTCGGTGTAAAGCTTTGGGGCTCTTCGCCAAAAATTCGAAAAACCTCATCCGACCATCTTATTTCATCGGTTTTGATGTCCCATTCCCAGCTTCCGACATGGGCAATAGTCTGTGCCTTTTCAAACAGTTTTTTCTGCTTATGCCCCTCTTCTTCCAGGATCTTTTGTTGTGTCATATCCTGATAAAAGGCTATTACGTCACCGTTTGGAAGCCTGCTGACTCTGTTATGGCGCCAGCCGCTGATGCGCTCGTCCTCGTAAAAGCCAAGGTCTAACTCTTCCTCTCCGCCCTTTTCATGGATCCGCAGCAGTACCGCAAAGAGGCCGAACTCTTTGACCCTGGGAAAGACTTCGGTGAGACGCCTTCCGAGCAGATCTTTTTTCCTGATCTTCTCGGTCTTTTCCGCCATCTTGTTAAAGTCAATAAAAATAAAATCACCCTCCACGTAACGGTATACAGCAATATTAATAGGAACATCGTCAATGGGGAGCTGTATAAAAGGTTGATCAGACATTCGTCAGTCCTTGTTCTTGTTCTTATATTGTAACACACTTCATATAGACCTCCGGGAGTATTCCGGTTCTTGGGTAAAAACGGAATTTTATCCAAAGCAGGCTGATCTCGGGGACTAGACAGGGGAAGAAGAGGTTTTTTTTACTCTTATTTGCACGGAAAGATCCTGTAGAACCGATCACTGCACTTCGGATCTGTTTTTCAGTCTTTCATACATCTGTTTGACCGGAAGCGGATGATCATAATAGTACCCTTGCATCAAATGACATCCCTCTTCTATCAAAAACTTTTTCTGTTCTTCTGTTTCTACACCTTCGGCAATTATGGTCAGGTCCAGGCTTTTCCCCAGTGCAATGATCGCTTTTGATATCGCTTCATCTTCTTCATCAGAAAGGTTTTTAATAAAAGCGCTGTCGATCTTCAAGGTATCTATCGGTAATCGTTTTAAATAAGACAGAGACGAATAAGCTGTCCCGAAATCATCAACGGCAAGGGTAAATCCCATTTTTTTGATCTCTTCGAGTCTTTCTATAACGGCCTCCGGGTCGTTCATTATTCGTCCCTCGGTGAGTTCGATTTCAATCCAGTTCCCGCGATAGCCATACTTCTGAAGAACGGATTTCACAAAGGGTATAAAATCACCCTGCATAAGCTGTCTCATTGTCAGATTGAGCGATAGCCTTCCGGGCTTCAAGCCTTCCTCATACCATCGTACGAACTGTTTGATCGCCGTTTCCATCACCCATCTGTCTATCTCCACGACCAGACCCGTCTCTACTGCAATCGGGATAAACGTGTCGGGCAGAATCAGACCATCTTTTTCGCGGTTCCAGCGAATCAGTGCCTCCATACCGATCAGGCTGTCATCAATCCCGTTATGCTGAGGCTGATAATAGACCTCAAACTCCTCTTTTTCTATTGCCTGACGCAGACCTGTCTCTATAAAAACCCGTTCCACTGCTTTCTCTGTCATCTCCTGCGTGTAATACTGATAGGTATTGCGCCCTTCACCTTTTGCCTTGTACATGGCGGCATCTGCATGTTTAAGCAGTGCCTCAACACTCTCCCCGTCATTCGGATAGATACTAATACCTATGCTTAGTGTCACATAAAGTTCTTGATCATCTACGCTTATGGCTTCTTTGGTGCATAAGAACAGTTTTTGGATGATATCGACAATTACTTTGGTATCAACTATATTATCGAGGATCAAGGTGAACTCGTCCCCGCCAAGACGGGCAAGACTATCGCCCTCTCGTATATGTTCGCTCAATCGCCTTGTCAATATTTTCAAGACATCATCCCCCGTATCGTGTCCAAAAGAGTCGTTTATCTCCTTAAAATGGTCCAAATCGATAAAAAGAAGGGCGATCTGTCTCTTGTTGCGTCGGTTTTGCTGAATCGCATGCTCCAGACGGTCAAGAAAGAGCGTACGGTTTGGCAACCCTGTGAGCTCGTCATGATGGGCCTGGTAGTCGAGCTTTTTTTGCATCTCGTAACGCTTGTCTATCTCCAACGAAAGTACAATATTATTGGAGAGAGACATGGCGAACTCCTGCTCTTCAAAACACCAGTTATGTACCTTGTCCAGAGATTCATGACACACTACCCCGAGCAGTTTCCCCTCTTGAAGTAATGGAATGTCAAGCATGGAGTAGATACCCAAAGGTTCAAGGTACTCTTCCATGAACTCGCTCGCTGGGAGATCTTTTCTCGTCTCGTCCATAACGATGACCCGCCTCTCTTCCAAGGCCTTGAAATAACGGGGAAAGTCATCCTTTTCAAGCACAAAGCCTGAACTATGTTCATCCTCATTCAGGCTGTACAAGTCCTTACAGACAATGGCCGTGCCCTCCTCATTGAAGAGCCAGATACTGACGCGTCCTATGTTCAATGTCTTGGCCGAAAGTTCGGTCGCTTTTTTCAGAGAGTTTTCGGTGTCTTCAAAATCAATATTTGCCCACTCCATCAGAGCTTTTTGATAATGTTCGACTAAGCGGTTGCGTTTCTGCTCTTGAAGCATCTGCTCTTCGACTTTACGCTGATTGACGATACTCTTCGCGGATTGGAAAAGCACCTTGCCCAACTCTTCCAGGTCGAGGGGTTTCATCAGGTATGAGTTAACGCCCAGCCTTATGGCCTCGAGCAGATAATCTTTTTCATTATGCGCGCTTAAAAAGAGTACCGCCTGTTCATCGCAGAGGCGTCTCATCTCTCTGACCATCTCAATCCCGTCCATATAAGGCATGTTGATATCAGCGATAACAATGTCGTAAGCGTGTAGTTCCAGGCTTTTTTTATAATGCTCTAGGCCCTCTCTCCCGTTTTTGGCGACATCGAGTTTTTTGAAATAGTTTTGCAGAAGCTCCTGAGTTGAGACTCTTAGTACTTCATTATCTTCCACATACAGAGCACTCAGCTGTCCGGTATAGGCAAAGACCTCATGAAATGTCATCTTTAGTATCTCTCTTCATCTATAAACTCGATCATTAGACAAGCACCGTCGTTCGTGTTCTTCGCGCTGATCCTTCCATGGCAATGCTGTTCGATAATCATCTGCGACATATAAAGTCCCAGACCCGTCCCGCTTTGATCCTTCGTTGAAAAATAGGGATCAAAGATTTTATCGATGATCCCTTCCGGGACACCGCCGGCATTGTCTTCAACGGAAACGACCTGACTTCCCTTCCTGTTCCTTCCTATGGAGACGAGAATCCGGGGATGTTCAATTCCCTTTTCGACGAGTGCATCCACGGCGTTATGGATGAGACTCAAAAGCACCTGAAGAATCTCGCTCTCAAAGCTTTCCAGCCTGCCAAGATCCGCATCATACCTCTTGACGACCTCTATCCCGTGGCTACCGATGAGATGTTCGCTAAGGTTGAGCGCTCTGTCCATCAGACTCGTAAGAGAGAAAGAACTCTTCGCCTTATTTGATTTAAAGAAGTTCCTGAAATCGTCAATAGTGGAGGAGAGATGTTTTACAAAACCCTTCACCACATGAAGGCCCTCGAGCGTATATTTCTCCATATCCTCCCGGCCCTGCGACGTAGTCAGGTCATACTTTCGGCGCTGAAACAGCTTCACTTCCATATCACTGATCGTTGCTGAGATCGCGCCAAGAGGCTGGCGCCATTGATGTGCTATCATGGAGATCATCTCCCCCATCTGTGCCAAACGGGACTGCTTGAGCATCTGCTCATCGTCTTCTTTCATCTGAAAGAGTTTTTTCTCCATGACATCTTCGACCTTGACGATATTCTCATTCACGATCTCTGCCATAACAGCAATCTCATCTTTGCTCTCGATGGCAATCTGGTTCGCGCTGTTTTTTTGACGGTCAAGATACTTGAAAAAATCCAGAAGACCCGTTTGAAAGTTCAAAATTATTGAAGATATAGAACGCGATATGGAACCTCCGAAAAGCACTCCGAAGAGAATGGCCAGCAGGGTGAAGATTATCAATGTCGTTGTTACGAGTTCGCGTTTTTTTTCTATATTTTCTACCGTCAGGTCGGCGATCTTCAGGGTCTTATCAATGGCAAGACTTCCTAATACCTTTGTCTTTGGAAGAACCGTCTCGACAAGCTCTTTATTGTGCTTGACCCAGCTGCGCATAGCCTTTTCGTGATGCTTGGCCGAGCGATGAAAGCGTTTGATCTTCTCGAGTTCAAAAGGCTGGTCCGACATCTTCTTCAAGCGTTTCAACTCACTCATCATAAACCCATGGTCTTTTTCAAACGCTTCGAAGATCGCCTTATCCGGGCTTAAGAGATAACGCTTTTCATCCGCGCGTGTCATATAGGTATATTGCCAGATGTTTGAGCCTGTATTGATCTTTTCCATCGTCTTTTGGGACAGTTTCGCTTTGACTTCAATACGTTTGGCCTCGACATATTCCTGAATATGAAGGGTGATGTTCTCCCCCTCTTCTTGGAGTATCTCTCTCTGCTTACCAAGCTCTTCAAGAAGGTATACGCCCCGTTTATGCAATGCCTCATACCCAGAAATCGCTTCTCTCGTCGACCGTATATGCTCCAGGACATGTTCGTCCCCCGTTTCCAGTTCATCCAGCGTCAGATAGATACTCTTAAGGGCAGCATCTGCCTTTAGAAATGCCTGCTTCGCAAGATCACGGTTGACTACCGAGCAATTGGCATTGAGCAGATAGTTCTTTTCTTCAAGGATAGCACGGTAAGTGTTGCGTTCAATATTATTGGCAAGAATCAACTCGTCAACCTGGGTTTTGATAATATTCAAGCCATTATTCGAGACGAGCGAGAGAATCAGCGCCACTACCACGCTTAAGGCAACGAGCATATATGTCTTCGACTTAATAGAAAAGTTGTTTAAAAAACGCATATCTCTCCCCGACATATTATGCAAAGAACCTATAATACACGTTTATCGTTAAAAAATGGTTAAAAAAATTATGTTGACTGACTTAATGAAGGTGCAAAGGCCTTGGTATTGACCTGAACGTTTTGACCGATAGTCAAGCTCTGTGCTTCGGCTTCGTCCAATACGACCTCGACGATCTGCTGTCCTATAGCGACTACCCCTATATAGATCACGTCGGATTTCACGATATCCAGGAGCTCTCCGCGAAGCGAGAATTTTTGGCTTCCGTGGGCTTTGAGAAAGAGTTCTTTGGCCGTCCCCTCTTTGATGATCCTCCCCTGCTCCAACACAAAGACCCTGTTGGCCAGACGGTATATCTCGCTGGGGTCATGAGAGACCATTATCGTTGTCGTACCGAACTCTTTGTGAAGGTTCAAGATATCCTCTTGGAGCCTGGAGCGCATCTGAGGGTCCAGTGCCGAAAGGGGTTCGTCCATCAGCAGCAGTCTTGGCCTGTTCATCAACGCCCGACAGAGCGAGACCCGCTGTTTTTGGCCTCCGCTAAGCGTCGCGGGCAGACGCTCTTTGAGTTCGGTAAGATGCGTCAGTTCAAGGAGATGCCGAGCAAGGGCCCTGTCTTTATTGACGTAGAGCAGATTCTCTTCTACGCTCATATTGGCAAAAAGAGCATAGTCCTGAAACACAAAGCCGATGCCGCGTTTTTGGGCCGGAAGATTTCTCTTCCCATCCAGCCAGACCTTATCTCCAAGGCGGATAGTTCCGTTTGCCTCTTCCAGACCTGCCAGGATGCGCAGCAGTGTTGTTTTTCCGCTTCCGCTCTCTCCGCTCAAAGCGATAAACTCATTTTCTTTTATGCAAAGCCTTAGTTCCAAGTCCATCTCTCCCCTGCTTCCCTGAAGCCTCTTGCGGATATCGATATCCAGCATCAGGCGACTCCAAGACGGTGTTTCTGGCGTCGGTTAAACGAATATACCCCAAGAAGGACGATAAAACTCATGAAGATCATGATCGCGGAATAGATATGTGCTCCCGTATAATCCAGGACTTCGACAAACTCGTAGATGGCGACGGAGGCTACCTTTGTCTCTCCCGGAATAGAACCGCCCACCATCAGGACAACGCCGAACTCCCCTACCGTATGGGCAAAGGTAACGATGATGGCAGTCAAAAATGCAGGTTTGATGTTGGGCAGTCCTACATGAAACAGGGTTTTGAGCCTGCTCTTTCCTGCCACATAAGAGGCTTCAAGCATGTTTTTAGGCAGTGACTCAAATCCGCTTTGAAGAGGCTGTACCATGAAGGGGAAGGAGTAAAAACAGCTGGCAATCACAAGGCCGGTAAAGTTAAAGACCAGTTTTATACCAAAGGTCTCTTCAAAAAAAGCGCCGAGGGGAGAGTTATATGAAAGCGTATACAGAATATAAAAACCGAGGACTGAAGGAGGGAGGACGATAGGCAGGGAAGAGATAGCCTCCACCACCGGCTTGCATCTGCACCTGGTCTGAGAAAGCCACCATGCAAGCGGCAAGGCAATGAAGAAAAGGATAAGTGTCGTCAAGCCGGCCAGCTTAAAAGAGATCAAAAAGGGTTCAAGGTCCAATGCTTCAAAGGGTATCATCGTATCTCCACTATAGAAAGATCGCTTGCTTTAACAAAAGCGACTATCTCATCATCGAGTTTCAGATCCATTCTTAACGCAGAGTTTTTCGTGATAATACTCTCAATGGTCTCATCCGAAAAAGAGAGCTTGACGCTGCTGAGGAGCTCACCGCTGTTAATGCTTTTTATCCTTACCGGGAGCTGGTTTGAGATGCTCAGCATACTGTTTTTTTCTTTCGCAAGAGAGACCGTCGTCGCCTTCATGCCCAGGATGACCTCACTGCCGACCTGCAGCGACTCGTCCAGTTCCAGGGACATCATCGTGAGTTCTTCGCCCTCTGCCGTAAAACCGACGAGGTTGATGCCATCGGTACCGCTGATCTTGGCGACTCTGGCTTTTATCGTGTTCATTATAGAGTACACCCCTTGTTTTTTTATGATTGCTCTTATCTTTTTGTTCGCTGTAGACTCCTGCAAACTATGATGGCCTTTTTTCCCTCTTCAAATGCAAGATTCATTCTTTAAACCGTAGTATACTTAAGTATATAACGAATGTCAAACTCTCTCGCTTTCACAAGCGGTTTCTTTAATTATTATTAAATAAATAAATTAACACTTTTTTAACACTCTAATGAAATAATACCGCCATTAATTTCTTAGGATAAATAGATGAATGGAATAAAAATCAGTCTGATCGCTGCTTTGTGTGTAGCAAGCAGTTATGCAGAAGTAATTATGCTCGATGAGGCTATGGTATCGACTACTGCATTCGGTCAAGAACAAGCGATTACAGATGTTCAGGCATCCGTCCAGGTACTGGATCAAAAAATGATCAAAAGCACCTCAGGCAGAACTGTGGCACAGGTCTTAAACGAAGCTATTGGCCTTAATGTCAAAGACGGTGGGAGCACGACAAATATATCTATACGCGGGTTTGATGATTCACACACCCTTATTCTTGTTGACGGATTACGAAGAACCGGAAAGTACGGTAACTCTGATATTAGCGGAATATCTCTTGAAGATATAGAACGCATTGAGATCGTTCGTGGTCCGATGTCGGCACTCTACGGTGCAGATGCAGTCGGTGGTGTCGTAAATATCATCACAAAAGAGGCTGGTAAAGGAACAACAGCGAAAGTCAGTGTCCTGGGCGGTATAGCTGATAACGGTGAACGCGAAACGGGAATTGTCCGTACTACTGTCAATGTCGGCGGGGAAAAGGTATCACATACTATCAGCGCCGAAGCGACAGAACGCGGAGACTACAGAGAAGATGGGACTAGTATAGCTACCGACCTGCGTAGAGAATCACATCAGTTTTTAAGTTACGGAAATAGGGTGAAGTTTGGTGAAGACACCTTACGTACACGCCTTGAATTTGTCCGTCAAGATGACAATGGAGTTTCTTCTACCGGAGTGAGCACTCATGAAAAAGAGAAGCGTTACCAGGCCAGTGCTATCTATACCCATGGAGAGGACGATTATATTATTGATACTAATTTCGGTTACGGGTATAGTGATACAAACGTCAACCGTTCGGGTACCGATGAGACGACAAAGTATAAGCAGGCAGAGGTAAATGCTTATCTGCGCCACTTTACTACCGATAATGTTGTCAACATCATCGGTATTGGCGCGAGATATGAAGATATCGATGTATCAATATACACACAAACTGCAGACCGTAAGAACTTCAATGTACTTTATCAGAATGAATGGAGTATCACTGAAAACTTCAGTACTGTCTTAGGTATCCGCTATGACGATTTCAGCGATTTTGGTGACAGCACCAATCCTCGTGTATCGGCAAAATACGATATTAACAATGTCTACTTCAGAGCCGGTTATGGTGAAGCGTTTAAAGCGCCGGGGTTTACAAATATGTACAGTTCTTTCACGCGTGGTCCATATTTGATTTATGGTAACCCTAACTTGCAGCCTGAGACATCAAAAACATATGAATTGGCAACGGGTTATGCAGTCAACAATCTTGTAGTTGATCTTGTGTATCATCATACAAAGTTTGATAATCTCATTAACTCTTATACAGTTGTAGGGTTCCCTTCTCCTGAAGTCAGTTATCAAAATGTTGCCAAAGCGACAATCGAAGGGGTAGAAGTTAGTACAACTTATCATCCGACCGATGCACTGGGTATTAATGCATCACTTGAATACTTAGACACCAAAGATGATACGACGGGTGAACGTCTTACAGAAAGTGCAAGATATACTGCTAAAGTACGCCTATCTTACGAGCATGCAGACACGAACTATTTTCTGAACTTCAAGTCTCTTCGTGATTATAAGGGTGCTATAGAAGGTACGCGTGATTACGATGAAGGTATAAATTATCATGTTATAGATGTGAAAGTAACGCATGCCTGGGATGAAACATTGGAGTTCTCTGCAGGAATAGACAATATCCAGAACAACAAGATGGAGTACGGTATGGCACTGTTCGGCACGCCGAACGATCCGGGTGAACGCTATTACTACATCGGTGTTACTGCAAAGTTCTAAAAAGAGACCTGTAGCACACTCTTTCTATCGCTTTTACTGCTCCCTGTGAAGAAGCCTTTACGTCAGGATATCTTCTCCTGATTGTTCCTTTTTACCTATTCTTTCTACGTTTAAACTTTAGATATTCTTAAAACATAGTATTAACACTTTTTTAACACTTTAATGAAATAATTCGGCAATTAACTCAGGAGCAATGATGAAATTTTCACTTATATTATGTACCTTGCTTTCCACCTACGCCCAAGCGGTCGTACTGGATGAACTCAGCGTAACGGCGACAAAGATCGCAACACCGACCAAAGAGGTTTCCCAAAGCGTCAGCGTTGTCAGCAAAAAAGAGATCGAAAATTTACCGATGCAAAACATCACAGAGACGTTTTCCAAAATACCGGGTGTACAGGCAATCAGTAAAAACAGCGGATATGACACCCGCGTATATATTCGTGGAGCAGGTGTAAAATCACGTTACGGGGTACGTGAGATCATGGTGCTCCGTGACGGCGTTCCGATGACGGATCCGGACAGTTTCACCCGTTTCGACTTTATCGATACACAGGATATCGAACAGGTAGAGGTCACAAAGGGACCGGGCTCCGTCTATGCATCAGGTTCAGCCGGAGGTACTATTCAGATCCTGTCAAAGTCCGTGTTTGACGAACAGCAAAACCGTGTACGCGTCGGTCTGGGAAGTTTTAATTCAAGACTCCTCAACTTCCGTGTCGGCGGGCAGATCGATGAAAACGACTTTTTCAGTGTTACCGCTACACATAAAAAGAGTGACAACAGCTGGCGTTACTGGAATGAGTTCAGCTCCGACCAGATCAGCCTTAAACACGGGCACATCTTCTCAGATGACTCAACACTCGAAACAGAACTCTCTTTCTCTAAGGCCGATCTTCAGTTGCCGACTTCTTTGACACAGGCTGAGTTTGACAAGTACAAGAGTACAGGCAAGGTAGAAGAGCAGACTGAAGAAGAGTGGCAGCACAGAGGCCGTTATTCAGAAGTACTCTTTTTTAACACGCGATATGAAAAAGAGTTTGAAGACTTTACTTTCAAGCCTCAGGCCTATTATACCTACTGGAATCACTATCACCCGGTTCCATTCACTATCAATGATGACAGCGGAGACAACCATGTAGTCGGAACTGATATCGCTTTTGAGGTGCCTCATGAGATCAATGGCAACAGATCGACTTTCTTGGCCGGTGCTACGGCAAGGGCAAACCTTACGAGAGATGATAAAAAATATACCTACGCCGACTTTACAACTTACGGCTTTGATCCAGATGGTCCATTCGCACCAAAGACGGCGGACAGTATCATATCGACATTAAGCGATGAAAAGGGTGACCTGGCCGCAACAGGCGAATCTGATATGTATCTGTATGGGTTCTACCTTCAAGAGATGATGCAGCTGACAGAGACACTTTCGGTAGATGTGATGGCTCGTCTGGAAAAAGCGAAGTTTAAAGTTGACGGCAACGAGATGATTAAAGGCGATTACGGCAGCATGAGCTACACTAGTGACCCAGCCGATGTTGCAGGTGTTTTTTCAATTAATCGTGATTTCACCTTGGCATCTTACCGTTTAGGGACAAGCTATGCTCTTACTCCGAATACAAATGCTTATGCGACTATCGGCTACTCGGATCAGGTTCCAAACGAGGGTGAGTTGAAAAGTAATGTACTTTATGGCGGGGCGACTCCTATTCCTGAGCTGGAATCTGCAAAATCAACCAACTATGAAGTCGGTCTGAAACACCG
>CAXGZT010000051.1:0-14267 GCA_964014335.1 uncultured Campylobacterales bacterium
GTCCTGGTCAAGGGCTTTTCACTCTTTGCCAATACCGTTATCGTGATATCGATCTTCACATTGGAGATAGTATCTCCCCCGATGATCTCTATGCCAAACTCTTTAGCCGCCTTTTCAAAACCGCTGTAGAGTTTTTTCATCTCGACCCTGCTTAGGGTGGGAGGAAGAGCAACCGCCAGTAGCGCATACTTCGGATCGGCATTCATCGCAATAGAATCAGAGATGTTTATCAGCATCGCCTTATACGCGATCTCGTCCAGTTCAAACCATTTGCGTTTAAAATGAACGTTTTCAAAAAAGGCATCTTTTGAAACGATCCATTCCCCGATGACAGCAGCGTCATCTCCGATTTTATCAGAATTAAAACAGGAGATAAAAAAATCTTCTTTATTCAAAAATACATCCATATTCTGTGTTTGATATTAAGAAGAATTGTACCAAAACTTCCTTGTATTGATATGATACGACCGGAATGCATCTTCTTCAGAGCCGAAAACCCTGAAGAGGAGTGATTTCCGGCCTAGATGCAGCCGAGGCTTATCACCTATCTACCCACTCTCTATTTACTAATCTCCGTTATACTGCCATAGCTTCGCTCATTAAGTCGTATTTAATGCGGCGCAGTCTAGAATTAAACATAAAATATAACTATATTTATTAAGGATGTCAATGCGCTGGTCTATTAAAAAAATATTTGACAATATATCCAGAACACTACTCGTACTTTCAATCATTCTCGGACTTCTTGCCACCATCACTTTCACCCTGAACTCTTCGGTTAAAAAGACAGACCTCCTTTTGCACCAAAAAGCGCTGATAGAAGAGGCGTACACTCTTGGGCGTGAAGACATTCAACTCAGTAACATACAGCTCAGGGGCATTATCAATAACCTGAAATACGATATCACGATAATGCGTGATGTCTTTGATTATGATATATTAGGAAAATACCTTTACGGGCACTCCAAACAATATATCAACGACTTGGAACAGCTGAGCATCAAGCAGTTGCTGTATATCGAGGCGGCAGATGCCTATTATGACCAGAGTCTTGAAAAGTTGCAGGAGCGTCTAGACGATTATGAGTTTGCCCAGAGCGAGTATGAGACCAAACTGTCTGAGCTTGGAGAGAAGCACCTGATCTACGAGGCTGAAAAGTTCAACGCGCTGCAATACATTATATATCTTGCCTTTTTAGTCTCGTTGCTCGCGACTTTATGGTTCACACGTCGCCTATCCTTTATTTATAAAGACCTTAAAACACTCTATTCTGTCGATCTTGAGAGCAAGGGGCGTATGTTTCTTACGGAAGAAGCCGAGATGATCACTAAACGTATGAGCCGTAAGCCTACGGCAGCAGAAAATCCGGCCTTCATCGACCCTGTTACGGAGATAAACAACTATAAAGGCCTTCTGCATGGGTTTGCGAACCGTAAAGGGAGCAATGGTCCCGTATTGATCGTCTGCGTCTTTTCGCTTGACCATTTTAAAGACATCGAGAAGAAATACAAAAAAGATCTTGCCAACCAGATTCTCAAAAAGATCGCCTTCATGCTTTCATTATATGAGCAGCATACGGATATACTTGGACGTATAGACTATGACCAGTTTGTCCTTATCTTGAACAGAAGCACCAAAGATGCCGCCTTGCATGACTGCGAACAACTGCGCAAGAACATAGAAGAAGCACGTTTCAAAGCGCCTAAGGGTGAGAGCATCAGTGTGACCGTAAGCGGTGGCTTTGTCGTAAAAGCACCCAACAAACCGCTCGATCAGACCATTGCCCATGCCAAAGAGATACTCCACGCTGCCATTACCCAGGGCGGCAACAAAATTGCCCAATTACGAGACCGTGCAGAGAAGGGCCTGCGCTAGGACTTTTCTCTTTTCGTCGGACGGCTGCTGCACTCTCTTTCAGTTCATGTTTTTTCATGCTTCAAACTGTAACATCCTAAACTTTGCTTCTTTAACTCAGCGCTTTTAACCTAACACAAGGGATTTGAAGCTATAATCACAAAAAATATTTTTCGGAGGAATTGCGAATGAGTATTCCCATTTATACTTATGATGCGGTAATCGTTGGTGCAGGCCTTGCGGGCTGTGCCGCTGCGCTTGAACTACAAAAAGCCGGCAAGAAAGTCGCTGTAATTACAAAACTTCACCCTTTGCGTTCACACTCAGGTGCGGCTCAGGGCGGTATCAATGCTGCTTTTAGTGATGAAGACAGCGTAGAACTACATGAATTCGATACGGTAAAGGGTTCTGATTATCTGGCAGACCAGGATGTCGTGGAGTTTATGTGCCAAAAAGCTCCGGAGACTGTCCGTTGGGCGGAACGTATGGGAGCTGCATTCTCACGTACAGAAGACGGCAAGATCGCACAGCGCCCGTTCGGGGGTCAATCATCACCGCGTGCTTGTTTTGCCAAAGACCGTACCGGCCTTACCCTGCTGCAGACGATTTACGAGCAGGCGCACCGTTACGGCGTCAAGTTCTGGGACGAATGGTATGCTGCCGATCTTCTGTATGAAGACGGAAAGGTCTATGGCGTCGCTGCTTATGACATTCGCAACTCTGAAAAAGCGATCTTCAATGCAAATCCGTGATGTTCGCAACGGGCGGATATGCACGTTCGTTCAAGATCAACTCCAATGCACACGCCAATACGGGTGACGGCCTTTCACTGGTCGCACGTCACGGTCTTCCACTCGAAGACATGGAGTTTGTACAGTTTCACCCCTCCGGCCTATCCGGTAAAGGTGTCCTTATCTCCGAGGCTGCCCGCGGTGAAGGCGGACGCCTTCTTAACTCCGAGGGTGAACGTTTCATGGAAAGATACGCTCCAAACGCGCTCGAGCTTGCTTCAAGGGATGTCGTTGCCCGTGCCATCATCCAGGAGATCCGTGAGGGCCGCGGTGTCGGTCCACGTAAAGACGCGGTCTATATCGATCTTGTCCACCTGGGAAAAGATCTTATCATGGAGCGTCTTCCGGAGCTTCGCGATCTTGCGATCACGTTCCTCGGTCTTGATATGATCAAAGAGCCTATCCTTATCTCCGCAACGGCACACTACTCTATGGGCGGTATCCCGTGTGACGTTGACGGCCATGTCCGCAGAAACAACACCGAGTTAGTAGAGGGCTTCTACGCTGCGGGTGAGTGTTCTTGTGTCTCTGTTCACGGTGCAAACCGTCTGGGTGCGAACTCCGTCCTAGAAGCGCTTCTTTTCGGACGTTTTGTGGGTAAAAGCATGGTCAACGATGTTGACGGTATCGAACTGCGCAAGGCGACGCAGGATGATGCCAAGCGTATGAACGAAGAGATTGAATGGATTCTTAACAACAACGGTACAGAGACTGTCCCCGGCCTTCGCGATGAACTGCAGCAGTCTATGACTGACAATGCCGGTGTCTTCCGTACCGAAGAGACTCTGGCCAAACAGCTTAACATCATGAAAGATCTTCGAGAGCGTTACAAGAACATACGTATCGAAGACAAGTCCAAGATATTCAATACCGAACTTCAAGAAGCGATCGAGTTCGGTCATATGCTCGACTATTCGCTGTTTATCGTTCAAAGCGCCCTGGCGCGTAAAGAGAGCCGCGGTGCACACTACCGTGAAGACTTCCCTACGCGCGATGATGAGAACTTCTTGCAGCACACTATGGGATATATGGACAAAGATGGAAACATCAACCTAGAGTATATGGATGTCACGCTTGGCAAACATGAGCTTAAAGCTAGAAGCTACTAAGGAGGCATGAATGAGTACTATTGCAACACAAAAAATCACTTTTAAAGTCTTCCGTTTCAACGCTGAGACTGACTACCTTCCGGCCTACATCGACTACGAGATGGACGTCACCCACGAAGAAGTCGTACTTGATATCCTGAACCGTATCAAATGGGACATGGACGGTTCACTCTCTTACCGCCGTTCTTGCCGTCACGGTATCTGCGGTATCTGTTCCGTTAAAGTCGGCGGAAAAGCGATCCTGGCCTGTAAGGAGAATGTTCTTCAGCTTGCCGAGACCTTCGGAACGACACTTGTTGTCGAGCCTTTGAGTACAAAGCGTGCGATGAAAGACCTTATCATCGACAAAGAAGACTTCTGGGCCAAGCATGACCAGATCAAACCTTACCTTATCTCTGATGTCGAAGAGCATCCTGAGAACGAGCATATCGTAACGCCTCAAGAAGCCGAAGAGCTTAATGAAGCGGATTACTGTATTCAGTGCGGTGCCTGCCACTACTCTTGTCCATCGCTCGAGGTCAATGAACAGTTCATCGGGCCTGCCGCCTTTGCGAAAGCTTACCGTTTCGAAGCAGACGTACGCGATGATGCACATATAGAGCGTCTGGACGTTATCAATGCCCCAGAACAAGGTGTCTGGGACTGTGTCAAATGTATGGAGTGTGCCGAAGTCTGTCCTAAAGACGTCAACCCTATAGAGAAAATCACCAAGCTTCACAATATGGTCTTCCAAGAGGGTCAGGCAATCAACAACATCGCTACACGCCACGCCGTCTACTTCAAAGACTCTATCGCTAAGCACGGCCAGCTTAATGAAGCCGGTCTTGTGATCTACTCTGAGAAGGGATACGGTATGTACAAGCACCTTAAAGTCGGTGCGAAGATGATTGCCAAGGGCAAGGCACATATCAATCCGCTAATCGTTCCAAAATCTGACAAACTAGACGAGATCAAGAAACTGGTCGAGATCTCATCTACAGCTAAATTCTAAGGAGTACGGATGTCTAAATTAAAATATGCACTATTTACCGGATGTACTGCACGTCAAAGTACACCCGAACAGATGTTGTCGACTATGGCCATCGCTGATAAGATGGGTATCGAACTGGATATCCTCGAAGAAGCGACCTGCTGCGGTGCTTCCCACCTTCAGGATTATGATGAGTTTTTATCATTAGTCCTTAACGCACGCAATATCTGTTATGCCGAGCAGCGCGGGATGACTATGGTCACGATCTGTAATACCTGCCAGCTCAACACCATGCTGACTAAACGCCGCCTGGACAGTGATCCTGAGATGAAAGCCAAGGTCAATGAGAAGCTTGCAGAGGTAGGTCTTGAGTACAAGGGCGAGTCTGAGATCAAGCACTTCCTCTACGCTATCATCGATGACTTCGGTCTTGATAACCTTAAGAAGATGGTCGTAAGACCACTTTCACAGTTCAATATCGCTCCGTTCTACGGTTGTCACAACATCCGTCCTTCGGAGACGCATGAAGAGACAAACGGTCACGAGAACGCTTACGCTCCGACTTCACTGGACGATCTTATCATCGCCTGCGGCGGCGAGAACGTTGATTATGATGAGAAGAACAAATGTTGTGGTTTCCACGCGGAACTTCAGGCTCCGCACACGGCAGCGACACTTACGGGTAACGCCCTGATGGGTGCCATGGACAACAACGCCGACTGGATGGTAACACCCTGTCCGCTTTGCCACCTGAAACTTGACACCCAGTACGAACACGCGTCTAAGGCTATCGGCCGCAATGTCAAACTTCCGGTTCTGCATATGCAGCAGATGATCGGTCTTGCCTTCGGGATCGACGGTAAAGCGCTTGGTCTTCAGCACCACGTCAGCGAAGTTAACTTCGCATAATACTCCGGCAAGGCGACCCTGCCCTGCCTCTCTCTCATCTTTTCTCATCTAATGTAATAGTAGTAAAAAACAAACTGCTTCATCCAAAACAGATAACTCTTTTCCATACTGTTTGAACCGAATCTTGTCTCGAACAGTACCAAGAAGTTTTTCTCTTGCATAAATGACTCCTCTCATTCAAGCATAATCACACTTTGTATAAAAAACTGTGATTTCATTATACTTTGCCATATTGAAAACAAATAAACAGACACTTCATATGGTTTAATTACAGTATTTAATGTTAAATTTGGTAAAGTATTCCTTGAATAAATAGTTATAAGCCCGAGGACGAATCACTTAGAGCTAAGTCAAAGTGATTTTGAACATAGATAAATAGAAACGGAGGCAATAATATGAATGATGCATTCAAAAAACATGGCGCATTTAGTTGGTCTGAGTTATTAGTAGATGATGTTGATTCAGCTATTAGCTTTTACACGGCTGTGATTGGCTGGGAAATTGAAGAGATGGAAATGCCAGAAGGAAAGTACTATGTATTAAAGTCTGGTGGCGAACCTGTAGGTGGAATAATGAAAAAACCCGTAGGCAGCGAAAAGACGCCGGACTCCTGGGGAACCTATATCACCGTGAATGATGTCGATGCAACGCTAAAAAAAGCCGAGGAAGCCGGCGGTAAAGCAGTTTATCCTCCTATGGACGTCCCTGGGGTTGGTCGGATGTGTGCAATCACAGACAGAAGTGGAGCGATGGTTTCAATCATTACTTACGAAGAAACCGAGTGACATAAAAGAGAAAGGATAGGCTTATGGATGTCATGACAATCTTTGCGGTTGAATTTCTCATGCGCCTCATGCTCTGGGGATCGCTTGCATATTTGTTGTTGACCCCCGGTTAAATAAAATCTTTTCTTTCTGACCGTACCACATGCATTTCGTCCCATCGCAATGGTATTTCTTGTCCCCGCGTAGTTGCCGGACCGCTACCGGAGACTTTTACCGTTCCTGCCGCTGTTGTTGGTGACTCAGGCCATGATATTTTTTTCAACTGTTCAGAAAGGCGCTCAAGCTCAACACAGTTGGCTAAGCGACAACTCTACACAATGCATAACAGCCGACGGCTCACGCAGCAGCTGAACTCGTTCGTTATAAGACGAAAAGGAAACTTCAAAAATGAAACTTGTATTGCTTCCTGGTCTCGATGGAACTGGAAAACTATTTGCACCCTTAATCGAAGCCCTTCCAAACTCAATAGATATACAGGTTATAACCTACCCCTTAAATAAAGAACAATCATACAATGAACTTATTGCACAAGTAAAACAAAACCTTCCACAAGAAGATTTTATTTTACTTGCAGAATCGTTCTCAGGACCGATTGCGTATCACGTTGCGCTTTCTCAACCAAAACAGCTAAAAGCTTTAATTTTAGTTGCAACCTTTTTAGAAAACCCAAGACCCTTTTTATTAAAATTCATCCCGAATAGTAGAGTATTGGCCTTGCCCATTCCTAACATCTTATCAAGAATATTTTTCCTGGGTTTTTCTGTAAAAAGTGAAATTGTAGAACTCTTCAATGAGGCAATTAAAACCGTGTCACCCAGTGTAATTGAATATAGATTAAAAGAAATTGCTCAACTTAAACCTAGCAGTCAGAGAGTCAAAATAAAAACAATTTATATTCAAGCTTCAAATGATAAACTTGTTCCAAGTAAGTCGTTAAAAGATTGGCAAAAAGTTTGTGACAATATAGATGTTTTCAACATAAATGGTGAGCATTTTATTTTACAGGCTAACTCTACAGGATGTGCAGAAGTTGTAACTGAAGCAGTGCGTCTTATAACAAAAACGAAGAGCCGATAGTTTCCCCTGCGGCTATACTATTGCTCAAAACAGACCTTATGTATAATAATGAATAAGAGGAGCATCTTATGAAACCTAAATTCACACCTGGAGAAAATATAGCAGTGAAGGTTCCCCCTCATGAATTTGATCAAACGGTTTTATTTTACAAAACAATCCTGGGCCTTGAACAAATTGGGAGATCATCAAGCGAAAGTATTGAATCAGTTACATTCAAGTTTGGTTGTAAAAAGCTATGGGTAGATAAAGTTTCAGGTATTAGCCAGGCAGAAATATGGCTCGAGGTAATGACTGATAATATAGAGGCAGCATCAAAATATTTCGAGAAAACTCGTTGCATCCGACGAGATGAAATTGAACCTTTACCAAAAGGTTTTAGCGGTTTTTGGATATCAAGTCCATCAAACATTATTCACCTGATAACCGATGAGAACACATAAAACTCACTCAAGGAAAATGCCAAAACCCGCGGTCTCTTGATTCAATCCTTATCTGACAGACAGATCCTTGGAGCCGACTCGCCATTACAACCTCCGTAGGGCAGAAATATGTTATATACCACAAGATCTAATCAACTGAGGAGGAGAGTATGAGTCTGGAAGTAACCAAATACAAACAGACCTGGATCGATGGGTTGAATCGGGGAGATGTCTCGCCGGCCGATGAACCTTTCACACCCAACTGTATTATCCATATGGCGGGCGCTCCGGAACCAAGCCTTTCGATAACTGCTTTTAAAGAGTTGGTTGCTGGTCTCCTGAGTGCATTCGCGGACTTTCATATAACGGTGGAAGAGCAAATAGTTTCAGGCGACAAAGTCGCCACCCGATGGTTGACCGAAGTGAGACACAATGGGCCCCTCGGTGAGGCACAACACACAGGAAGAAAGGTGCAGTTCGAAGGATTGATCTTTGATCATATAATCGGAGCCCAGGCAGCCGAACGCTGGGAACAATGGGATCAGATGGGAATGATGCAACAACTCAACCTCGTCTGATCTACAGTGCAGTATCTCCTATCAATTTTGGAAATTCGGCTAAGCAGTCGCTGCACCGGATCTCAACCCTTAACTCATCAACAATACAAGAAAGTTATTGCCTTCTTTGACTACGGAAAAGGCATGCTGCTTGCAGAACTCATGCGTCATCTGTTTTGCCATCTTTTTCGCGGCTTCAAAAGCCTCTTCCTCGGAGTGAAAATACTGCTCTGATTCAAATTTTGAACGTTTAAAGCAGGTACACTCTTTTTCCATTGTAATCGTAAACATATGACTCCTAATCAATCTGTTTTAATAAAACCTGGATCTTTCATACTGAAAGAAGTGATCGGCTAAACCCGAGAAGGCTTATGCAGATCTTTAAGCCAAGAAAGAGACAGCGACTTTATGCGTATTGAAACCCAGCTTAGCAACGTCTTTTTCACCGTTTAAAAGCTGAACGAACTGTTTTTGAGAGACGACACTCATCCTCAGTTCCCTGCCTGTGAGTTTTTCCATCTTCTCCTGGTTCTTGTCGAAGAACTCTTTTGTCGTCTCGTTTTTCACAAGGAGAAAATCCGCGTTGTTGTCTTTTGCTTCCATAAGGATATCACCGGCAATCTTGCAGGAAAACTCCTCGTCGATAATCGACGAGTACGATGCCAGGTCTTCACTCTGAGAAGAGAGCTCTATATAAGAGGCTTCGGAAGTGTCAATCAGTTCTCTAAGTTGACTCTTCCTGACTCCATGGTAAGCAGCGATATTAAAGCCGTTAAAAGACTGGGAAGCAGCTATTTCAGAGACTTCAGCCGTCTCTTCAAAGTCCTTGATGCTCTGGTTACCATATAAGCTCGCCATCTTCTTGGCGATTTTCGATTTAGGCTTGATCTGTTGAAGTGCAAGGTAGATCAGCTTTTGTATCTTCGCTTCCTGCCTGCTATCCAATATCCTGTTCTCGATTGATGTATGGTACCAAAGGCCGTTCTCTTTATCGATAAGAAGTTTAATGATCTCATTTCTGAATCCAAACTCCTTTTCGATAAGATCTGCGGCGATGATAAGAACATGATCACCGATATACTCACGGTTATAGTTCAGCGTATTAGAAGCGTAATAGGCCAGTTCAGTGCTCTTTCTGTAATTGATGATCTCTTCCGCCTCAAGGTAGTTCTCCAAAAGAGACATCTTGTCGATAAAATCACTTCTATCGATGATCAGGTCTTTCATTGACCTGAACTCGCTGATCGGATTGATCTGGATCTCATTCCCGCAACGCTCGACCATATCGGCTACCTTCTCGCGGGCATTGATGTAGAGCTCATTCAGCTTCAGATTACAGTTTTCCTTAAAACCAAAGGCTTCGATCTCGTTCATTCTCTCAAGCAGATCGTTTACCGTATCGTTTTCACCGTATTGAAGTGTGTGTTTTGTATAGTAGGGAAGATAGTCCATTGTACTATCAAACCTGAATAACTCTACTCTTATCTCATTCATATTTCAATTCCTGGGTACTAAAATTGCACTATTATAATATAAAAAATTGAAATAACGTCATAAGTTCTACTCTTTCAGATATTACAGAAGGTAATATCTGAAAATAGCGAAAAGCCTACTCTCTTAGAGGCATATTATTTGAAGAACAGCGTCCTACTTGTCTTTCATCATCACCATCTTGCGGCGCAGATAAGCGATCTTTGACTGCAGAGGAAGCTCCTTTGGACAGACATCCTCACATCCCATCAATGACATACAGCCGAAGACACCGTTCTCATCCCCTATAAGGTTGTAGTAATCCTCATCATCTCGTTTATCGCGGGGGTCGAGCTGGTAACGTGCGATCTTGTTTAACCCGACGGCACCGACAAAGTCTTCGCGCATCAGGATCGTCCCGCACCCTGCCACACAGCATCCACACTCTATACATCGGTCCAGCTCATAAATCTCATCGCTAAGGTCCGGGTCCATAGGCTCTTCCAGCCTGTCAAAATCTGCTTCCTTGGCACTCTCCTCATGAATCCATGTCTCTAGGCGGTTATTCATATCACTCATCCATTTCCCCGTAAAGACAGAAAGGTCTCCGATAAGCTCAAACACAGGCAGAGGGGCCAATGATATCTCCGGTTCCATCTTGGATGTAAGTGTCCTGCAGGCAAGACCGGGACGACCGTTGATGATCATTCCGCAGCTTCCGCAGATACCGGCACGACAGACAAAGTCAAACTTCAGTGAGTTGTCCTGCTGTTTTCGGATCTCGTTCAGGACGATATAGAGCGTCATGCCCGGAGCCTCTTCTACCTCAAAGGTCTCGACCCGCGGTTTGTCCTCTTTTATCTGGGGGTTGTAACGCAGAACGGATATCTTGAGTATGCGGCCCTTTTGAGTGTCTTGACTCATTGTTCGGCTCCTTGCTTATCAAATTTTTCATACAGACGCTCGTTTTTATCTTGATAGCACTCAGGCAGAAGTTCGCGAAAGGGCATCAGGGCCTCCTGTATCTCAAACCTGTCTTTGCCTTCGGCTTCGAGCTTTTTGCGAATCGCATCCACCTCTTCCTGGCGGACCTTCGAATCGGCATGATGGATGGTCATATCTTTTCCGTATCCGCGAAACCCGGGCGGCAACTCCATCTCACTTATATCGATCTCTTCATAACTCAACTCCGGCATCGTATCATCTGCATTAATCCATCGCGTGATAGTACGGTTAAGATACTTCGCATCATTACGCTCGGGATAATCTTCTCTTGAATGGGCTCCCCTACTCTCTTTTCGCTCCAATGCGCCTTTTGCAACGCAGATAGCCAGTTTCAGCATCCGTTGTGTACGGTAGGCATTGACCAGTTCAGGGTTTGCCGTCAATGTTTTTGCCTTGACCTCGATATTGCGCGAACGTATGATCAGGCTTTCGAGTTCATCCACGGCTTCTTGAAGGTCCTTGCCGTTCCTGAAGATCCCTACCTTCTCCATCATGATCTCTTCCATACGGGTGCGCAGTTCAAAGGAGTCTTCGGCTTTCTCTTTCTTTTTAAGAAGAAAGTCCAAATGCTCTTGTTCCTGCTGTATGAAAGACTTGACCAGGTCAGTAGAGATGGTCACATTGCTTTCAGGGCTTTCGCAAAAATCAGAGACATACTCAGCGACCAGCATGCCCGAAACAACGGTTTCTGCCACCGAGTTTCCGCCTAAACGGTTAAAACCATGCATGTCCCAACATGCCGCTTCGCCGCAGGAATAGAGGCCTTTGAGTGTTTGGCTCTCGCCACGGAAATCGGTTCGTATACCACCCATAGAGTAGTGTTGCGTAGGGCGGACCGGGATAGGATCGACAGCGGGATCGATCCCCAAAAAGCTCTCGCATATCTCTTTTACCTCACGCAGATTCTTTTCGATATGTTCCCGGCCCAGAATTGTGATATCAAGCCACAGATGGTCTCCGTACCGCGATTTGACACCCTTGCCCTTACGCATATGCTCAACCATACGGCGGCTGACGACATCCCTGGAAGCCAACTCCTTCTTCTGTGGTTCATAATCGGGCATAAAACGGTATCCGTCCACATCGGTCAAAAGCCCGCCGTCCCCCCGGCACCCCTCGGTCGTCAAGATTCCTACGGGAACGATAGCCGTCGGATGGAACTGTATCGCTTCCATATTTCCCAAGGTAGCGACCCCTGTCTCAAGAGCAATAGCCTGTCCCATACCCTGGCAGATGACGGCATTGGTCGAGACGCTGTAGATACGCCCGTATCCGCCTGTAGCGATGATCGTGGATTTGGAGACGTATGCGACCAGCTCACCGCTTATCAGGTTACGCGCGACTGCTCCGTAACACCTCTCGTTTTCATGTATAAGCGCCACCGCTTCCATTCTCTCACGTACTTCTATGCCCTCTTGATGTGCCTTATTGTCCATGGCAAAGAGCATCGAGTGGCCCGTACCGTCGGAGGTATAGCAGGTACGCCATTTTTTTGTCCCGCCGAAATCACGGGCATTGATGAGTCCGTGCGCCTCCTCTTTTTCCGTAATGGTCACATGTTCGGCATTGATAACGACCTTCCGGTCTCCCGCTTTCACGCGGGTCCAAGGCACACCCCAGGCAGAGAGTTGACGGATCGCCTTGGGCGCCGTATTGGCAAACATACGCGCTACTTTCTGATCCGCTCCCCAGTCACTCCCTTTTATCGTGTCTTCAAAATGGACATCCTCGTTATCACCCTCGCCTTTTACCGTATTGCCAAGGCTTGCCTGCATGCCTCCCTGCGCGGCAGCCGAATGAGAACGCTTAGGCGGAATCAGGCTCAACAAGATACAGTCGTGTCCGCGCTCTTTTATTCCCGTAGCCGCTCTTAGACCTGCAAGGCCTCCGCCGATGACCAATACGTCTGTATAGGTTATTTTCATGAGCGCACTCCTTTCTCAACACTGACCGGCGGCCGGTAACGCTCGCCCTTATGCTCTTTGTGTGCCAGACCTATCTTGATATAGGCCGCAAGAGACAAGAGACCAAGGCTCAGGAAAAAGAGCGTTATCACCCATTTGTATATTTTCAGCCTTTGACGGCTTTTCTTAGGATCACGTCCTTCAAACCATCCCCATTTGATGGCAAGACGGTACAGGCCTATAGAACCGTGAAACTCGACGGCCAGTAGAAGCAGGAGATAAAGCGGCGCCATCCAGTCACTGACCACCCTGTCGCTTGATGCATAGGGGCCGATATCGGCAGGATTCGTCATGATGATATAGAGGTGAACGGAACCCAGGAAAAACATCACAAAGCCGGTAAATACCTGATAGAACCAGAGATTGGTATCGCCATGTCTCATCCGTTTCATATGGGCGCGATAGATACGGTACTCTTTAAAGCTCCCCGGGAACTTTCTAATGGCCACGAGAGCATGTACGATAAAGATAATGAAAATGATGGCGGCCGTCGCGGAGACGATGAGGGGATAGGACTCTCCAAACAGATATTCGCCTTCAAACATCTTTGTGACCTTGTACATGACCTCTTCGCCAAGCAGGATACTCGAGACAAATACCATATGCCCCCACATAAAAAGAGCCAGTACAAGACCTGTAGCACTTTGGATATAGTCTAACTTTGCCGGCATACGGCTCTTTTTGATACCGTGCTTTATCTTCACCTCTTCGACGCGAGTGAGTTCTAGCTCCATGTTTTTCCTTGAAAATGCGTAGATGATTTTAAAAATGAAGTGTATACAATCTTATGTTTAAAAACAATAAATACAGAGACGACTTTTCTCTTTTCAGCATGATCTGCCCGAACTCCTGTTTGATCATTTACCCCATTGTTAATCTAACAGCATTTATTAAGCCCGGCGATACTCTCTCTTTGATACAATCTCGAAAAATATGTATCAGGAAGAGTCTTGTCAATAGAAATCATCTCATGGAATGTAAACGGAATTCGCGCAGTTGCCAATAAAGAAGCCCTCAAATGGATAGATGAGAGAGAGCCGGACATACTTTGTCTGCAAGAGATAAAGGCCCTTGAGGAGCAGATCCCCGATGATCTTTTCGAGCTTGAGTATGCCCATCGCGCCGTTAACAGTGCGGATAAAAAAGGGTATTCGGGAACAACGACCTGGTCTTCTATGATCCCTGAATACACCGAGGTCCGCCATGATATTGATCTTGGTCGCGAAGGCCGTATCCTGGAGCAGGACTTTGGTGACTTTGTTCTTTTTAACGTCTACTTCCCTAATGGCCAAAAAGATGACGAACGCCTTGCGGTCAAGATGAAGTTTTATGATGACTTTTTAAACTATTGTAACCT
>CAXGZT010000052.1:0-14120 GCA_964014335.1 uncultured Campylobacterales bacterium
ATACTCCTGATACCAAGCCGACATACCCTGAGCCTATTACTGTTATCCTCATTCTTGAATTTCCTTGTACCATTCATACATCATCTGAATTCCATCTGCCAATTCAACTTTATGTCTCCAGCCAAGGGCATGGAGCTTTGAAACATTTGTTAGTTTTTTCATCGTTCCATCTGGTTTATCCATATTGAAATACAATTCTCCTGAAAAACCGACTATATCCCGTATCATTTCAGCCAGCTCCTTAATAGAGACATCAACGCCTGTACCAATATTTATATGTGTATTTCGAATCTCTTTATTTTTGATTTCATTCGAAGTACATGTCGTATTTGAACTCTCCTGAACTGTATAGGTGTCTGTAAACTCCCTATTCTCCATGATAAACACACAAGCATCTGCCATATCTTCTGACCAAAGGAACTCTCTCATCGGTTTACCTGAACCCCATATTTCTACTCTGTTTTCATCAACACCAAAATTTTTCAAGTACGTTTTTGCTTCATCGATGTTTTTTACACCTAAGTCATGAACTACTTCATCAAATCTGCCTTCATTAAGAAGCTTTGCACAGTGTACTTTTCTTATAAGTGCTGGAAGTACATGTGATTTTCCGAGATCAAAATTATCATTTGGGCCATAAAGATTTGTTGGCATGACTGAAATGTAGTTTGTCCCATATTGCAGATTATAGGACTCGCACATCTTAATACCAGCTATTTTTGCGATAGCATAAGGTTCGTTTGTATACTCTAATGTGTCAGTTAGCAAACAGTCCTCCGGCATAGGCTGTGGTGCACTTTTTGGATAGATACAGGTTGATCCTAAAAACATCAATTTTTTAACATCATTTTTATAGCTCTGGTGGATGATATTGTTTTGTATTTGAAGGTTCTCGTAGATAAAGTCTGCACGGTAGGTATTATTGGCCACAATGCCGCCGACCTTTGCAGCTGCCAGAAAAACATACTCGGGTTGTTCTGTTTCAAAAAAGCTTGCTACTGCATGCTGATCTAAAAGGTTAAGTTCTGCATGTGTTTTCCCGACTATATTTGTATAACCTTTATCTTTAAGGTTATTGACAATGGCCGAACCTACCAATCCTCTGTGCCCTGCTACATATATTTTGGCGTTCTTTTCCACTATAAGTTCCTACTCGAAATAGTTCATAGTAGTATAACCGCCATCTTGGAGATACTGATCTTTTGTCATAAGCTTAAGATCTGATGCCATCATGTCATTTACAAGTTCTTCCAACTTGTATTCCCTTTTCCATCCCAATTTTTCCTCGGCCTTACTCGGGTCACCGATAAGAAGGTCCACTTCTGTCGGACGGAAGTAACGCGGATCTACACCTACAACTTCTTTGCCAATTTCAAGTTGATATTCAGGGTTTGAACAACTCACGACATATGCTTTTTCATCTACCCCTTCACCCTTAAACTCCAGTTCTATTCCTGCATAGGCAAATGACATACGTACGAAATCACGTACCGTGGTTGTCACTCCTGTCGCAATAACCCAGTCCTCCGGTTCATCTGCTTGCAAGATCAGCCACATCATCTTCACATAGTCCTTTGCATGTCCCCAATCGCGTTTTGCATCTAGATTGCCTAAATAAAGCTTATCCTGTAAACCAAGAGCGATCTTAGAGGCAGCACGGGTGATCTTACGTGTCACAAAAGTCTCACCGCGTACAGGAGACTCATGGTTAAAAAGAATTCCGTTACAAGCGAACATATCATAGGCTTCTCTGTAGTTTACTGTGATCCAGTATGCATACATCTTTGCTACTGCGTAAGGGGAACGAGGATAAAATGGTGTTGTTTCACTTTGAGGTACCTCTTGCACCTTTCCGTAAAGTTCCGATGTGGATGCTTGATAGATACGTGTTTTTTTAGTTAATCCTAAAAGTTTGACTGCTTCTAAAATACGAAGAGTTCCCGTACCGTCAGCATTAGCAACATATTCAGGTGTTTCAAATGAAACAGCGACATGGCTCATTGCAGCAAGATTATAGATCTCATCAGGTTGAACTTCTTGAATAATACGAGTCAAGTTCATAGAGTCAGTCATGTCTCCATAGTGCAGAGTTAGTTGAACATTTTCTTCGTGCGGATCTTGATAAAGGTGGTCAATACGATCAGTGTTGAATAGTGAAGCACGACGTTTAATGCCATGGACTTCATAACCTTTTTTCAGAAGAAACTCTGCTAAATAGGAGCCATCTTGACCTGTGATTCCTGTGATTAATGCAACTTTATTTGACATTAGTTTTTTCCTTTATTATAAAAATAATTTCTCACCCTGACAAAACAAGAAAATCACTCAGTTTGTGATGTTTCATGAATTGCATGAACACTAGCACTATTACAACCTTAACCACCAGTCTTGCAGAGGCAAGAGGATATTATTGCTTAGATTCTTTCAAAAGACCTGCAATGCCAGCATCTATATTAAATATTTTTTAATAAAAGTATAGTAATATCCCAGTTAAAGTAACGTTAAATACGTGTTCTATGATAATAAAATTAACAATAATATTATTGAAAATAGTTTTTTAAATAGACTTTCGGACAAAGCCCGAAAGAAAAGAGAGAGAGAGACTAGCCGTTACGTTTTTTAATGATCTCTTCAGCAACGTTACGTGGAACTTCTTCGTAGTGATCGAATTCCATAGAGTATGTCGCACGACCCTGAGTCGATGAACGTAGGTCGGTTGAGTAACCGAACATCTCAGAAAGTGGTACGAAGGCGTCAACGATCTTGTTACCAGAACGGTCGCCCATGTTGTTAACCTGACCGCGGCGACGGTTAAGGTCACCGATAACGTCACCCATGTAGTCTTCAGGTACTTCAACTTCAACTTTCATTAGCGGCTCAAGGATAGCCGGGTCGGCTTTCTTCGCAGCTTCTTTGAATCCCATTGATGCGGCAAGTTTAAACGCCATCTCATTTGAATCGACATCGTGGTATGAACCGTCGTATAGAGTAACTTCAACGTCTTCGATCGGGTAACCGGCTAGAACACCGTTAGCCATTGCTTCCTCACAACCTTTTTCGACAGCCGGGATGTATTCACGAGGAATTGCCCCACCCTTGATCTCGTTATTAAATACGTAACCTGTACCAGCTTCACCCGGAACAACCTTGATGTAAACGTGACCGAACTGACCACGACCACCAGACTGCTTAGCGTATTTGTACTCTTGATCAACCGGTTTCTTAAGTGTCTCACGGTAAGATACCTGTGGAGCACCGACTTCAGCTTCAACGTTGAACTCACGCTTCATACGGTCAACAAGGATCTCAAGGTGAAGCTCACCCATACCAGAGATAATAGTCTGACCAGACTCTTCATCAGTCGCAACACGGAAAGATGGATCTTCTGCAGCAAGTTTACCAAGTGCGATACCCATTTTTTCCTGGTCAGCTTTAGTCTTAGGCTCAACCGCAACAGAGATAACCGGCTCTGGGAAATCCATACGCTCAAGAACAACTTTATCTTCTGGTGCACAAAGAGTATCACCAGTCGTCGTTGACTTAAGACCAACAACCGCACCGATCTCACCTGCGTAGATTGATTTAACTTCTTCACGTTTGATCGCGTGCATCTTCATAATACGACCGATACGCTCTTTCTTGTCTTTAGTCGAGTTATGTACGTATGAACCAGACTCAAGAATACCACGGTAAACACGGATAAATGTCAGTTGACCGACAAATGGATCCGTCATAATTTTAAACGCAAGTGAAGCGAATGGACCGTTGTCAGTAGACTCGACTTCGATCTCAGCATCTTCATCTTCCATCATAGTTCCCTTGATAGCCGGAGCTTCAACAGGAGACGGAAGATAAGCAACAACAGCGTCAAGTAGAGTCTGAACACCTTTGTTTTTAAATGCTGTACCCACAGTCATTGGAACGATATGCATAGCGATAGTCGCTGCTTTGATACCTGCCATGATCTCTTCTTCAGAGATCTCTTCACCCTCAAGGAATTTTTCCATAAGCTCTTCATTACCGTCAACAGAAGAGATCTCTTCGATCATCTTTTCACGGTACTCTTCGGCTTTTTCCATCATGCTTTCACGGATATCTTGTGTATGATACGCAGAACCCATAGCAGCTTCTGCATCCCAAACGATCTCTTTCATCTTAACAAGGTCAACAACACCTTCGAAGTCAGCTTCTGCACCGATTGGCAGTTGAATAGGAACCGGGTTACCTTTTAGACGGTCAATGATCTGACGCTCAACTTCGTAGAAATCTGCACCCGTTCTGTCATATTTGTTAACAAAAACGATTGAAGGTACGCCATAACGGTTACGTTGACGCCATACTGTCTCAGATTGAGGCTGAACACCACCAACCGCACAGAAAACAGATACTGCACCATCAAGTACACGCATAGAACGCTCAACTTCAATTGTAAAGTCAACGTGACCCGGAGTATCGATGATATTGATCTGCTTGCCAGACCACTCACATGTCGTCGCAGCAGAAGTAATCGTAATACCACGCTCTTGTTCTTGCTCCATCCAGTCCATAGTTGCAGCACCGTCGTGAACTTCACCGATTTTATGCTCAACACCCGTATAGAAAAGGATACGTTCTGTTGTTGTTGTCTTACCTGCATCAATGTGCGCAGCAATACCGATATTTCTTACATCTTCAAGTTTATGAGATCTTGCCATAATTAAATGTCCTATTTGTTGTTTGTAAAAAGAGAGAGCCGGAAATCGATAAAGGGACAGACATCCATTTACCGCTTCCCGCTTTTCGCTTTAAAGGGGGTTGTCAGACCATAGCCAAGGCTATGATATAACACAGTTATAACGAATTGATTACCAACGGTAATGAGCAAATGCTTTATTCGCTTCAGCCATACGGTAAGTATCTTCTTTCTTCTTGAATGCTGAACCTTTATCCGTTGCAGCGTCCATTAATTCGTTTGCTAGTCTTTCTGCCATAGTACGTTCATTACGACTACGAGCAGCATCAACCAACCAGCGGATAGCTAGTGAAAGTTGACGTACTGGGCGTACTTCTACTGGAACTTGGTAAGTAGCACCACCAACACGGCGAGACTTTACTTCGATTACTGGTTTGATGTTTTCGATAGCTTTATCAAAAACTTCGATACCTTTTTCTTCCCCACGAGAACTGATAAGGTCGATTGCACTGTAAAGAATTTTCTCTGCAGTTGATTTTTTTCCATCCAACATTACTTTGTTGATGAATTTCGTCAAGATTTTACTTCCATAAACTGGATCTGGCATAACCGGACGAACGGGAGCTTTTCTTCTTCTCATTGTATTACCTTCAATTTAATAAATTTACTCAAAATCCCTAAAGATTCTGTCATCGCTTCTCAGTCTTATGACCGATACTCAATGTATTTGTTTAGCTAAAAACCTATTTTTTAGGTTTTTTAGTTCCGTATTTAGAACGAGCAACAGTACGGTTAGCAACACCAGCAGTATCCAGTGCACCACGTACGATATGGTATTTAACACCCGGTAAATCTTTTACACGACCACCACGTACGAGTACGATAGAGTGTTCTTGAAGGTTGTGACCCTCACCACCAATGTATGAAATTACTTCAAAGCCAGAAGTCAAACGAACCTTGGCTACTTTACGTAGAGCCGAGTTTGGTTTCTTAGGCGTTGTAGTATAAACACGAGTACATACACCACGACGTTGCGGGCATGATACTAGAGCAGCAGATTTTGATTTCTTAACTACTCTTTTGCGTCCTGAACGGACCAGTTGATTAATAGTAGGCACTATAATCTCCTTTTCAAAATGTTCCAGTAGAATTTTCCCCTTTTCTCAAATGAAAATGGGGATTACCAAATGGTGCGAAATATTAGCTGAATTTTGTTTAAGACAGGCTTTATTTTTATAAGAAGTCTATATTATATAGAAGAGATGGGGAGAGTAGAAATAATTTAAAGTAGAAAAGAAAGACATTGTCTTTTAAAAGCACCAGGGTGCGTGGGCTTGACGCAGAGTCAAACCCAGTGTTAACATAGGCAATGGAATTCATTTCCAGTGCCGTAAGGAGTTGAAGCTTATGCTTCTTCAGATTCCAATACGATCTCTTGATTATTGTAGACACCCGTTCCAACCGGAATCGTTCTACCGATGATAACGTTCTCTTTAAGATCCGTAAGATCATCGATCTTAGCCGAAACTGCCGCTTCAGTAAGTACCTTAGTCGTATCCTGGAAAGAGGCTGCCGAGATGATCGAGTCGGCAGATACCGCCGCACGCGTGATACCGACCAAGAACGGCTCAGCGATCGCCGGAGCACCGCCAAGACGCATGATCTTGATATTCTCTTCACGGAATTTTTTCTGTGAAATCAGGTCACCTTCGATAAATTTCGTATCACCAGAGCTGACTATCTTGATCTGGCGCAGCATCTGAGTAAAAATAACCTCGATATGCTTATCGGCGATGTTTACCCCTTGACGACGGTAAACCTGCTGTACTTCAGACACCAGGTAGTTATAAAGCGCCTTGACCCCCATGATGCGAAGAAGTTCGTGAGATGAGATATGACCGTCAGTCAACCTCTCACCCGCGTGAACAAACTCGCCTTCCGTCACCTGAGCAGTACGCTGCTTGTCGACAAAATACTCTTTGATGATTCCGTTGTCAGACGTGATGATAAGACGTTGTTTACCACGTAGCGGCTTACCGAAACTGACAACACCGTCAACTTCAGCGATCAGAGAGATCTCTTTCGGACGGCGTGCTTCAAAGAGTTCAGATACACGCGGTAGACCCCCGGTAATATCTGATGATTTTTGAAGTGCTTTCGGCGTCTTTGCCAAAATATCGGCGACTTTTACTTCTCCACCATCTTGTGCGAATACTGCAGTTTTTTGATCAATCTGATAACGAATGATCTCGCCGTTCTCTGTTGCGAGCACGATTGTCGGCTTATACTCGGAGGAGATATGCTCATTGATCATAAGACGCGTCTGACCCGTCAATTCGTCAAACTGCTCAGAAGCAGTAACGCCCGGAATAATATCTTCAAACGAGATAGTACCGTTTGCTTCGGAGATGATAGGATTCGAATACGGATCCCACTCTGCAATCGCCGTCTGCTCAGCAGATGCCGGTGAAGCAAGGAGTGTCGATGTTTCAACTTCAGCATCGTCGTCAACCTCTATCACCGAACCGCGGGCGATATAGTGACGAATCGCTTCACGTTCACCGGAGTCGATGATAACAGCGAAAAGACCTTTCTCTTCGACCTTGTAACCTTTTTTGATCTCATCATGACGCTCTAAGTAATCCCCTTTTAATAGGAAATACTTGACCTTACCGGCTTCTTGGGCGGTGATTTTTTGCGTGATCGGTTCACCGTCGTTTACAAGCAACTCGGATGCGTAAGGGATGCGGTTTGGTATGTTCCAACCGTCTTTGATCGTCTCGACGATAGACTCATCCGCCTGTACATCGCTACCGCTTTCATATGGAAGATAGAACTTACCTTCGATCTTGCCCGATACACCGGCAAGTTCATTTGGTTTTGCAACCTCTTTTTTACGAAGCGTATAACGTATAGTCTCTTTAGCTCCCACGACAGAAACAAGGATCTCGTCATGGATAGTCTGAATTTCCAACTTGCCGTCAAACGGTGCTTTGATCTTCGGCTCAACCAGAAGAACAGCAGCATTACGACGATTCGCAACGATCTGCTTCTTCTCTTTAGACTCGTAGGTCTTAAGGTTGTAGTAACGGATGAAACCTTCTTTAGTCGCGATAACCTGACGCTCTTCTCTTGTAGAAGACGCCGTACCACCAACATGGAAGGTACGAAGCGTAAGCTGTGTACCCGGCTCGCCGATAGACTGCGCAGCGATAATACCGACTGCCTCACCTTTCTTGACAAGACCGCCGTGACCAAGGTCAAGACCGTAACAGAGCGCACAGATCCCATCTTCGGCCTTACATGTTGTCGGCGTTCTGATATGAAGTGACTTGATACCCGCTTCAGAGATGACGGCAGCCTTCTCTTCGTCGATCAACTCGCCCTCGGTAAAAAGGATCTCATTTGTTATCGGATCGATTGCATCTTCTGCCAATACACGACCCTCAACCCTGTCCGCAAGCGGCTCGATAAGCTCATTACCGATAGAGATATCCGTAATCTCGATACCTTCGTGCGTACCGCAATCCTCGGTGACGACTTTAACGTTTTGTGCAACATCGACAAGCTTACGTGTCAGGTAACCCGCATTCGCCGTCTTAAGTGCCGTATCCGCAAGACCTTTACGCGCACCGTGAGTTGAAATAAAGTACTCAAGTACGTTTAGACCCTCTTTAAAGTTTGAGGTGATCGGTGTTTCGATAATCGAACCATCCGGCTTGGCCATCAGACCACGCATACCCGCAAGCTGACGTATCTGAGCCGCAGAACCACGCGCACCGGAATCGGCCATCATAAAGATCGAGTTGAAACCGTCTTTATCCTCTTCGACGAGTTTCATCATCCCGCTTGCAAGGGTGTTGTTCGTATCCGTCCAAACGTCGATGATCTTATTGTAACGCTCCTGCTCAGTCAGCAGACCCGCATCAAACTGCTTCTGGATCTCTTTTACCTTATGTTTAGAATCACCGACTCTAGCACCTTTCTCTTCGGGAATAATAATATCCGCAGCAGAGATAGAGACGCCGGCTTCCGTCGCATGTTTGAACCCAAGGTCTTTCAGTCTGTCAAGGAAGCTTGCCGTTACCGCAATACCGCCATGCTTGTTGACATAATCGACGATGGCATTGATGACTTTTTTCTTCATGTTCTGGTTCCACATCTCTACCGGAACGAAGTCAGGAAGAATAGCCTTAATCAGCATACGTCCCGCAGTCGTATAGATCATACGACCGTCAACACGTGTACGTATCTTGGCATGCAGATCAAGCGCACCGTGTTCAAGAGCGATACGAACTTCATCAACTGTTGCAAACAATTTATTTGAACCAAGGACACCATTTTTCTCCAAAGAGATGTAATAGATACCAAGAACCATATCCTGCGAAGGCGTAGCAATCGCTTTACCCGATGCAGGAAGAAGGATGTTCATCGATGACAACATCAACACTTTCGCTTCAGCGATCGCCTCGGAAGAGAGAGGCACGTGAACGGCCATCTGATCCCCATCAAAGTCGGCATTGAAGGCTGCACAGACGAGAGGATGAAGCTGGATAGCCTTTCCGTCGATTAGTTTCGGGTGGAATGCCTGAATCGAAAGCTTGTGAAGCGTCGGCGCACGGTTAAGAAGGATCGGATATCCGTCAACGATCTCGGCCAGACACTCCCAAACTTCGTTTGTCTTGTCCTCGATCAGTTTCTTCGCCTGCTTAACCGTCGTCGCATACCCTTTCTCTTCCAGCTTGGCAATCAAGTGCGGCTTGAAGAGCTCAAGAGCCATCTTCTTAGGAAGACCACACTGGTCCATCTTAAGGCCTGGTCCGACAACGATAACAGAACGTCCGGAGAAGTCAACACGTTTACCCAGAAGGTTTTGACGGAAGCGCCCCTGTTTACCTTTGATGATTTCCGAAAGAGACTTAAGCGGACGCTTGTTGGCACCCTTAACGGCATTCGCACGGCGACCGTTGTCAAAGAGCGCATCAACAGACTCTTGCAACATACGTTTCTCATTGCGCACGATAATCTCCGGCGCATCCAGTTCGATAAGACGCTTAAGACGCTGATTACGGTTGATGACACGGCGGTAGAGGTCATTAACGTCAGATACCGCGAACTTTCCGCCGTCAAGACTTACAAGCGGGCGAAGATCCGGCGGAAGAACAGGAAGCTGCTCAAGCATCATCCAGCCCGGGTTGTTTCCGGAGTTAAGGAATGACTCGATAACCTTAAGACGCTTAATGATCGTCTTGCGTTTTGCTTCCGAATTTGTTTTCTCTATGTCCTCTTTGAGTTGGGAAAACAGCTCGACAAGATCGATATCTTCAAGAAGCTCTTTGACAACCTGGCCGCCCATCTTCGCATCGAAACCGGTTTCGGAGTAACGCGACATCAGTGTCTGGTACTGCTCTTCGTTTAAAACGTCATATTTTACGACCGGGATAGACTGCTCTGCATCATAACATGCTTCACCCGCAGATTTTACGATATAGGCTTCATAATAAAGTACACGTTCCAAGTCTTTCATCTTAACACCAAGAAGAGTACCGATACGCGAAGGTAGTGAAGAAACATACCAGATATGCGCCACCGGCGTTACCAGGTCGATATGACCCATGCGTGTACGGCGAACCTTAGTCGTTGTCACTTCGACACCACATTTCTCACATACGACGCCTTTGTAACGCATCTTCTTGTACTTACCGCAAAGACACTCGTAGTCACGAACCGGACCAAAGATCTTTGCACAGAAAAGACCGTCTCGCTCAGGTTTAAGCGTACGGTAGTTAATCGTTTCAGGCTTCTTTACCTCACCGTGCGACCAGGAAAGAACTTTCTCTGGGCTCGCAAGGCGGAATTGAAGCTGTTTAATGTCTTTAGGACGCTTATCCTCTTTAATCTCAATCGGCACTAATTTCATCAGTCTCTTCCTCGTCAAAAATTTCTACATCCAGAGCCAATGATTGAAGCTCTTTTGTTAATACAAACAGGGTCTCTGGGATACCAGATGCTGGTACAGATTCCCCTCTTGTTAATGCTTTGTAAGCACGTACACGTCCCTCGACATCATCTGACTTGATTGTCAGCATCTCTTTAAGAACGGCGGAAGCACCATAGGCCTCAAGAGCCCATACTTCCATCTCACCAAATCTTTGACCACCAAACAGTGCCTTACCACCGACCGGCTGCTGCGTGACAAGAGAGTAAGGCCCGGTTGAACGGGCATGAACTTTCTCATCTACCAGGTGATGAAGCTTAAGAATATACATGTAACCGACGTTAACACGCTCTTTCATCTTCTCACCCGTCTTACCATCAAATAGATCGACCTTTCCGTCCATATCCATTTTTGCCAGTTCAAAGAGCTTGGCGAACTCTTCCGGGTTAACACCCTCAAACATCGGTGTTGCGAACTTGATACCGTTTGACCAGTCGCGTGCATATTTCAGAAGTGCTTCATCATCAAGCGCGGCGACAAAGTTTTTCGCATCCATCAAAGAAGCGACACCGGCGATATCCGTCATCTTCGCACGAAGCTGCGTAATAAAGTCTTTTTGCTTGGATGCAAAGATGTCTTCGAGCTGGTAACCAAGCTCACGCCCGGCCATACCGAGGTGCATCTCCAGGATCTGCCCGATATTCATACGAGAAGGTACCCCTAGCGGATTGAGGATAACATCTACCGCACGTCCGTTGGAGCGGTAAGGCATATCGACTTCAGGAACGATGTTGGAGACGATACCCTTATTACCGTGACGACCCGCCATCTTATCACCGACTTTTAGCTTGCGCTTCGTCGCGATATAGACTTTAACGAACTTGACTACGCCGTTTGGAAGGATGTCGTCTTTTTCCAAGATCTCAAGCTTCTCTTCATGCTCTTTGCGGAAAAGTTTTTTCTGTTTTTGAAAATGGTTCTTGATCACATCGTATTTTGTCTGTACCTCATCTTCAAAAGCTTTTACGATAGAGTTCATCGCAAAACGGTTAGCAGAAGCCAAGTCATCAGCCTTGATATTATCACCAGCTTTATAATCGTTCCCGTTAACAGACACATCTGATGAGAGTGCCGCTGTAGTAAGAAGCGCAGAGATACGAAGCATCTCTTCCTTATCGATCATCAAAAGGCGGTCGTAATGCTCACGCTCTAACTCGTCTCTTTCTGCTTTTTCAAACTCCAGGGTACGTGCATCTTTGTCGTATCCTTTTTTCGTGAAGACTTTGACGTCAACAACCACACCCTCCATAGACGGTGCACAATAAAGCGACTTGTTCACAACGTGGCCCGCTTTTTCACCGAAGATAGCACGCAGCAGACGCTCTTCCGGGGTTGGCTTGACCTCACCTTTTGGAGAGACCTTACCGACAAGGATCATACCGCCTTCAACATGCGTACCGATCTTGACGATACCCGAATCATCCAGGTGTGCAAGCTCTTCATCTCTAACGTTAGGGATATCGCGAGTAACCTCTTCGACGCCATGCTTAAGTTCACGCGCTTCACACTCTTTCTCATAAATGTGTACCGAAGTAAAAGCATCTTCACGGATCATACGCTCGGAGATGACGATCGCATCCTCGTAGTTGTACCCGTTCCATGGCATAAAGGCAACCTGTGCATTAACACCTAGAGCAAGCTCACCCTGATCCATATTCGGACCGTCAGCGATAACCTGACCCGCTTCTACAACCTGACCGATTTTAACGATCGGTTTTTGCGTAAAGGTCGTATTCTGATTCGTACGCATGTTTTTCTGAAGTGAATAGTAGTCGATAAATGTACCGTCTTCATCCTCACCCATCACATAAACGTGTTTAGCATCGATCTTTTCGATCTTACCCGCACGCTTTGCTTTGATACATTCCCAAGCATCACGAGCAACGATCGCTTCGATACCTGTTCCGACCATCGGTGCCTGTGCCTTGAGAAGCGGTACCGCCTGACGCTGCATATTCGAGCCCATGAGTGCGCGGTTGGCATCATCATGCTCAAGGAATGGAATCAGGGATGCCGCAACACCGATAACCATATGAGCGGAAAGATCGCGGAGTTCACAATCTACTGCCTTGCGCAGCATGATCTCACCATCCTGACGCGTCTCTACAAGCTCTTCAGGGAAAGAACCGTCTTCATTCAGTGAAGCCGTCGCAGAAGCGATAACCTTACCCTCTTCCTGAGTCGCCGTCAAATATACGACTTCATCCGTCACCTTACCGTCTACGACAGTATTGTACGGTGCTTCAATAAAACCGTGCTCATTTACTTTTGAGTAGGTGGCAAGGGTATTGATCAGACCAATATTTTGCCCCTCCGGAGTCTCAATCGGACAGATACGGCCGTAGTGGGTCGGGTGAACATCACGCACTTCAAAGCCCGCACGCTCCTTGACAAGACCGCCCTCACCTAGAGCAGAAAGACGACGCTTGTGCGTGACTTCCGATAGCGGATTCGTTTGATCCATAAACTGGGAGAGCTGACCGCCGGAGAAAAACTCCATGATAGTCGATGTGATCATCTTAGAGTTGATAAGGTCATGAGGCATGATCTCGACAAGCGGGCCGGACATCGTAGAGAGCTTGTCACGGATCGCTTTTTGCATCTTGATCAGACCGTTATGCAGCTCATTACCAAGAAGCTCTCCAATAGCACGGATACGTCTGTTACCCAGGTGATCCCTATCATCGATGTGACCCTGGCCGTTTTTGACCTTGATAACATATTTAACCGTATTGATGATATCTTCATGCGTAAGAACCGTCACGTACTCGGGTACATTCAGACCCAGTTTGTGGTTCATCTTCATCCTACCGACCTGAGTCAGATCATAACGCTCAGGATCAAAGAGAAGTTGGTTGACAAATGCTTTGGCCGCATCTTTGGTGACCGGCTCGCCCGGACGCATCACCTTGTAGATACGGATTGCAGCCAGGTCGTTCTCATCCTCTATCTCTTCTGTCTGCTTAAGAAGTTTAAGAGAGTCGGCATCGGCATTAAAGGCATTGATAACCGAGCTGTCTACGCCTTCGGCCAGATCATTCGCGATAGTAAATCCGCTAATGCCGGCTTCCGCCATCTTTTTAAGACGTGTCTCATCAAGAAGGGTCATCGTGTCAAAAAGAACTTCGCCTGTTTCAGGATCGATGATAGGCTCGGCCAAGTGACGCTCCATCAGTGTCTCAAGCGGATATTGAACATGGCTGAGACCATCTTCTACTAGCTTTTGCCCTTTCTTCGCAGAAAGACGCTTGCCTGCGGCGACAATCACCTTGCCCTCAACATCTACAAGATCATGCTCCAAGCGACCGGCAAAATCAGCAGGGTCAAAAGGAAGCAGGTACTTGTTATCTTTTACTTCCACTTTTTGCAGAGGATAGAACAGTTTCAATATATCCGCTTTAGAGTAGCCAAGTGCACGGAACATAATTGTAACAGGTACTTTTCTACGTT
>CAXGZT010000053.1:0-14039 GCA_964014335.1 uncultured Campylobacterales bacterium
CTTTCTGGGTATATCCGAAGTACACGAACTCGTTAAAGCCAAAAAGATCATAACTCAACTGTTTTTTCAAACTGATTTGAAATTCTACCTCCGTGTTTTCGCCATACTCACGGTCGCTTTGTCGCAGTTGTGCCGGAAGTGCCTCCGGATGATAAAGTGAAGAGATACGAGAGGGCTTCTCTTTGGCATAGGAGACGGGCAAGGCAAAGTTTGTTTGGTAAGGTTGAAGACCGAAAAAACCGCCGCTGTTCAGAGATTCGACAAGTTTTTTCGTTTCAGGCGTGTCCGTATCCATCTTAGCCAGGGAAAACTCATACCCGCGTTTGATGCTGTTATCACCGAACTGCTCTTCTATTTGTGACAGATAGGAGGCATTTGACTCGCTTATCTGATCACTTTCAATATAAGAGTATTGTGTTGAAGAGAGCTTGTACCAATACATCGCTTGTTGATAGTCAACCTCTGTCCCGTGACCATTTTCATATATTTCCGCAAGGCGGTACTGCGCCGCCCTGTTCTCTTCTTGCGCCTCTTTAAGGATAAGAGGGAAGGCTTTTTCATACTCTTTGGCACTGTAATAGTTCATGCCCCTTAAATAATCCTCTTCATCTGCCAGAAGTGTTAGTCCCAGAAAGCATACAAAGAAGAGTGCTCTTTTGCTTATCTGCATGCCGCTCGTTTTCATCAAAACATATCTTGGCATCAAAACAGTTTTACAAGATCATCCGGTGTCGAAAGCGTTATACTGTACTTGCCTTCGGGACTGAACCCCCATGTGGCAAAAGCGCCCTCTATCCCTGCACGTGAAGCAGCCTCCATGTCTTTAATATTATCACCTACCATAAACGCCTTATGTCCGTGCTGGTATCCATATCTGTTTAAAATATACTCCAGCATCTCTTTATCGGGTTTTCCCCTTGAGACCCTGTCGGCTCCGATTATAAAATCGAAGCTTTCGAACACACCGCATTTTTCAAGCATACGGCGGGCGAACCTTGTCGGAGCATTGGTGGCGACAGAGAGATAGACCTGTTTCTCGCGCAAGGCATGCAGGGACTCCTCTATTCCCTCATATAGGTAGACATTCTGGACACACTGCTCATGATAATGTACTTCAAAGTCCTCTTTGTCTCTGAGTTCATACGTCGGCGTTTGATAAAAAAGTTCTGCCAGGTTCCGATGCTCACGGTTGATCGCATCAATCACAAAAGCTTCGTCAAGCGCTTCAAGACCGTGGTTACGCGCACGTACTGCATTAATCGATATCGTAATATCTTTGGCAGAATCCAAAAGCGTCCCGTCCATATCAAATATTGCAATCTTCATATTACTGAAACTTCATTTTTTCATAAAGTTCGACCAGGGCTTCAACAAAGAGAGGATGATCGTTTACACAAGGAGCGACCTTATACTTGCTAAAACCGAGTTCATCTGCTATCTCTTTGTACTCTATTTTAAGCTCATAGTCTGTCTCTGAGTTGTCAATAGTAAATGCTATCGGATAGATAAGTACGTTTTCATTTCGTGTTTTATCCAGCATCGTCTCCAAAGAAGGTTCAAGCCACTTCAAGGGTCCGACCTTTGATTGATAGGCCAAAGAGACCTTTTTAAAGTGCAGGTTTTTTTCAAGGAGTTTAGTCTTCAAAAGCTCGACATGGCGTTCGACATGGCGTTGGTAGGGGTCGCCTGCATCAACGATTTTTTGCGGTAGACCGTGGGCCGAGAAGATCAGGTGGTAATCCTCGCTCTTATCTCCCTCAAGTCCTTCGACAACACGTTCGATTACCGCATCGTTATATGATGAGAGTTCGTAATAATGCTTTTTCTCAAGAAGGACGGCATCAAGTCCCGAAGCATTAAAGGCCTCTTCGAAGTCTTCGAGTGAGGACTTTGTCGTCGTTGTTGAATATTGGGGGTAAAGAGGGATTAGAAAGATTTTCTCTATCCCCTTCTCTTTAAGTCTGTCAATGACCTCCGGAGCAAAAGGGGGTGTATAGCGCATCACATAATCGATGTAAACCTCAGGTAGGGCCTCTTGCAGGGCAGCGACAAGTTTTTCCGTATGACCGACGATAGGAGATTTTCCCCCCAGTTCGCGGTAGATCTCCTGGGAAGACTCTGTCCTGAAAAATGTGATCATAGTGGCCACGAACTTTCGCAACCCGTCACTTTTCATCGTCAAGATGTTGGGATCATTAAACATATTTGTTAAAAATATCTCGACCTCGCTAAGGTCATTGGGACCTCCCATATTAAGTAGTATTACTGCTTCTTTATTCATCGTCTATATTCTCTTTTATATGGTTTACTACGTCAGGGTTGAAAAGGATGTCGTTATGGCCGACATTTCCATATTCATAGAAACCTGCTAAATTATTAACATAACCTTTTAGCATTTTAGCATGTTTAATATTAACTACTCTATCATCACTCGCTGCATAGATGTGAACAGGCACATCTATATGAGGCACAAAGTCGGTCGAAGGAAATTTTTGTTTGACTATCCAGTGAATTCCGCTGAAGGGATAACGCTTTTTAAGTACCTCATATATAGAATCATAGGGAGCTATCAAGACAATCTCCCTAACCTGTCTTTGAGAGCCTAGAAACGAGGCCACACCGGAGCCAAGGGAGTAACCCATCAAGATAATATCTTCCGGTTTATACGCGTAGCGAAGAACAAGATCGTCATAAATATGTACAGCATCTACGAAGAGCTTACTTTGAGAGGGTTCTCCTTCGCTCTTGCCGTAACCTCTGTAATTGTAGCTGATAAAAGGCATACGGGGATAATGTGAGGCAAATTTCTCCACAAGTGCAACGCTGTCTTGCTGCACCCCTCCAAAATACAAGATGATCTTGTCTGATGGTTCATCCGGTTCATACAGGATTCCTTCAAGCAGGGTTTCATCTTCGGCCGGCAGAGTCAGGGGCGTTAAAAACTCTGCCAAGGCCGTAAACTTCTCTTCGTCCCGGTAATACGTAGGTGAAAAGAACAGACGTGACTGGAAGAGAAAAACAAAGAACATGATGAGGGCATAAAGCAAAAGCAAAACACCGAAAAATGCCAGAAGAGTCACTTTTTTCCCTCCTTTTTTGCAAAACGGTAATAAAAACGTTTGGGTTCTAGAGATTCAGGCAGCTCTTTTTTATCAATAAAATAATCACATATGAGACGGGCGAGATAAGGCGCTAGAACAAAACCGTACCCTCCGACACCGTTCATCATATAAAGCTCGGGATAAGGCTCCGTATAGGCTTTACTGTCCCCTTTCAAAGCACTCTTGCCAGCTTCAAGGCTTTTGTCACTCCTGATTAAGGGTCCTAAGACGGGAAGATAATCATTCGAACCCGCGCGCATACCACAGAATGAGTCATGCACCTTCACGTCTTTGAGTTCTACGCTTTTTTGGGCCAGGCGGATCAACTCTTGCTCACCCTGCTCCTTTGAGGGCATCTCTTCTTCATGAAGATAATGACTGGCCCCCAGGGCAATACGACCGTTTTTTTTAAGGGCTGAGACGGAAACCTCATGATGGACGGTTACAGATATCGGTGTCGAACTTTCAATCTCACACCTCTGTCCATATATGCGCCGAAGTTTCATATAGGGCTCTTTAAAGATTTCGTCATAGGCACCCGTGCAAAGTACGACTCTCTCTGCCCTGTAGGACCCGATATGCCACAGACCTTCCTTATAAAGAGGATCTTCTACCTTCATCTGAAAGTAGTCTACTCCTTCCAACATGGCTTTGCAGATATCCTGAGCCTCCACTATCGCACTTTTTTGAAGATAAACAGAAGAGAATGCTTTGGCGTAGGGGGTCAATAGCGAGTCTAGCTCTTTTGGCCTTTGAGCCGTGGCCAGAGAGGTGTGCTCTTTGAAGTAAGCGACTTTTTCATTATCGTCCTCATACTTGGCAATATGCAGCAAGGGAGCCGATGTCGTATATCGGGAAAACTCTTTGGCATAAAAATCGATCGAGTAAAGGTAGGCCTTTTCGATCAGCTCTTTAAGCTGCCCTGATTTGGAAATCTTTGGGTTTATAAAGGCACCTGCCGCTCCGCTTCCGCCGGAGGCAATCCCCTCCTGCTCAAGCACAAGGACCTTTCGGCCTTTTTTATGAAGTTCGTAGGCCAAAGAACAACCATTGATACCAGCACCGATTATCGCTACATCATAGTTGTCCATTCCGCTTCTTCTCTAGATCGATATCTCTTTGATATCTGCTATGGCCTTAAAGCTTTTATACACGGAAGAGACCAGGTTTTTGCGGTTCGTCTTTATCTTTTCATCTTCCGCGTTCACCATGACATTATCAAAGAAAGCGTCCAGGTACGGTTTGAGTGAAAAGAGCGCATCCAGATGTGTTTCAAAGCTCTCGTACGAACTCTCTTTCACCTGAAAATATGCCTTGTACAGAGTCTCTTCCGTCTCATTTTCAAACAGATCGACGCTTATGCTTAAGTCGGCATCCATATCAACCTCTTTGGTGATGTTTGCCACGCGTTTGAAGGTAGAAAAACTCTCAGAAAAACTCTCAGAACTTACAATCGCATCCAGAGCCTTGACCTTTGCATCTATCACACACAGATCAAGTTCACCCGATGCGATAACGGCCTTGATAATGGACGGGTTGACCTTATAGAACTGGTTTATACGTTCAAGAATAAACTCTTTGATCTGAGCATAATCGAAGTTTTTATATTCTGATCCGTACAGGGCCTCAAGAGCAGCAATGTCAAAGTCAAACTTATAGGCATTGACTATTCGTATGATGCCATTGACCGCACGTCTCAATGCGAATGGATCGCGTGAGCCTGTCGGTATCTGGTTTACAGAAAAGAGCCCGATCAGCGTATCCAGTTTTGTCGCCATGGCGACTACCGCAGATATAGATGTCGAAGGAAGTTCCGCATCTTCGCCGTTTGGAAGGTACTGTTCTTTGATCGCCAGGGCCACTTCCCGGTCTTCGTTTTGCGCCATTGCATAATAGTAGCCCATCAGGCCCTGAAGCTCGGTGAACTCAAACACCATCTCACTCATAAGGTCGGCCTTGGAGAGTTCTACTGCCCGCTCCACTTTTGCCGAATCAAGGCCAAAAGAAGAAGCAAGCTTAACCGCTATCTTCTTTTCGCGTTCAATCTTATCTACCAGCGAGCCAAGACCGTTCATGAAGGTGACTTTTTCAAGTCCCTCATTCACAAGCCCGCGTTTAAGGTCATTGTCATAAAAGAAAAGACCGTCTGCAAGACGGGGACGAAGTACTTTCTCGTTTCCTTCGACGACTTTAGAAAAGTCATCCGTCAAGGCATTACTGACAACAACAAACTTGTTTGTCAGTTTTCCCTCCTTAAAGACAGGGAAATAACGCTGATGCTCTTTCATCGAGGCGATGATCACCTCAGGAGGAAGACGTAAAAAAGATGCATCAAAACTTCCCAGAAGTGCCGTCGGGTTCTCTGTAATAGCCACGACTTCGTCTAAAAGTTCATCATCACGTTCAACCTCGCAGGAGTCTTCTGCTTCAATTTTATCAAAACCGTCAAGAATCACCTTGCGGCGCTCCTGAGGATAAAGTATTACAGCACCCTCTTTCAGGGTGTCAAAATAGTTTTTTTCATCCGAAACATTCTGGGCATCATATGAAGACATTCTGTGCACACAGGTAGTTTTAGCAGACTTCACACCAAAAAGTTCTATCTCGACTAGCTTATCGGACATCATCACGTTCAACCATCTTATCGGACGGATAAAACTTTTTTCCTGACTTCCCCAGCGCATCGACTTGCCAAAGCTCAGGCTCTCGATAAAGGTTTTGATCATCTCCTCCAAAAGAGAGCTGCTCTCCTGGCCCTTTAGCTCTTTTTTATAGTAGAGGACCTCTTTCCCGCCCTTCTCATTGCGTAAAAGCTCGTCCACACCCACGCCACATTTGCGGGCAAATCCTTCACACGCCTTTGTCGGTTTGCCTTCCGCATCGAAGGCAATTGATACGGGAGCACCAAAAAACTCTTCGATTGAGTCTTCCTGTGAAGACATAAACTCTCTGTGCCATAAGACCAAACGACGAGGTGTGTAATAAAACTCGAACTCACATACGAGGAGTTTCTCTTCTAAGATCTCCAGCCACTTCTTTTCAATGTTTTCAAGCTCTTTCAAGAGGGGAACAGCCGGTAGTTCTTCAACGCCGATTTCGATCAATAATGGTTGTAACATCTATAAAACCTTACTAATAGTATAAACTCATGACCTCTTGGAAACCAGAGATCTTTTTGTTAATTTTTGCGATTTTATCCAAATAAGGGTTAAAGCTAGTTGACCCATTGCCTATTTTATTATCTGTTTGCACTTGATTCCTCTCTCAATTTAAAGTGGACTGAGAAAAAAATAGTACATACCCCTTCAACGAGTATGGCTTCAAACAGTAAAGAATAGACCGCTTAAAGCAGTTTCATCTTCTAACCTTTCATGCATGAAAGCCTATCTGTCTGCTTTAATCTAGATGAAACTAGAATTAACTTTAAAAACTTATGTTAAATTAAAAGATGACCTAGATACAATACCGCATAATTTCAAACAGGAGCAGAAAATGCCAAAGATTAACAAGTATGTTGATATCGATACAGTTGAGCGTGAAGCTAAAAAAGATTTAATTGACCGTCACTCTCCATTCATCACAGTTCAAGGTGATGCTAAAGTGGGTGAAATGCTAGCAGTCAACGTTAAAATGGGTCAAGAATATACTCATCCGGATGATTTCGATCACTTCATCGAAAGCATCACTCTTTTTAACGGTGAGACTAAGCTTGCAGCTGCTGAATTTGTTCCAGGTACACTTGGTAACGAAAAATCTCACGCTGAAGTAACTTTCAACATCCGTCCAATGGGTAAAAAACTCAACCTAGTTGCTCACGGTTACTGTACTAAACACGGTATCTGGGAATCAACTCCGGTAGAAGTTGAAGTAGCTCAATAGTAATACTTAGGGCCTCTGCCCTAAACCCTTTCACATCTCTCTAGCCTTATTCAATACTTTCACAAGTTCGACACAACACACTATCCCTTTATCGGTTTTCTGAATATCGTCATTGACCTTTACAGCTATAGTCTCTGGACTTTATTTGTATTTAACGCTCGCTTGGATAGACTAAGCCATTAATTTTAGGAACGTGCTTGAAGTCTTATCAAAACCTTGTTTTACTTAAATCTCTTTACCGTTATAAGACACTGGGGTTCTCCTATATTGATCCCGTCACTGCTAACGACGACAAAAAAGAGTATGATTTAAGACTCCCTTCAAACTTATCTGAACTTCATACCCAGATGCAACAATGTCACCTGTGCGATCTGAGCAAGGTCCGCCAACGCGTATTAAGCGGATTTGGCAACCATCATGCGGATATCATGATTATTGACGGTTTTCCTTCCATGGTGGAAGACGAGAGTGCCGACAGTTTTTCCGGACGTTCGGGTTCCTCCCTGCAAAAGATGATTGAAAATGTCTTAGGCTTAGGTATCAATGATGTTTATCTCACCCATGTGCTTAAATGTCGTCCTTCCCACCAGCATAAGATCTTAGAGTCTGAGCTCTCAAGCTGCAAACCTTATCTATACAAACAGATTGAACTCGTTAATCCCAAGGTTATCGTTACCTTAGGAGAATTGGCCTATACAAGCCTCATCAAAGATGCCAACAGCTTTGAAAACGTCCGAGGCCAAAAGATACCTTATGAGTCAAGAACATTAGTGCCTATCTATCACCCTTCCCATCTGTTACGAAACCCTTCACTAAAAAAGTGTACAATGGACGACCTTATCAACATCAAAGGACTTTTATAGATGCCGATACTTAAATATTTTTTATTTTTAAGCCTTAGTTTTATCTTTGCACAGGCACAAAGCTTTCTTGTCTCAGCCGTCCCCCTTCCCAAAACCTATGTACTCAACACGGATGTCAAAGAGTGCGACGATGCCTGTCTCTATCAGCTCATAGAAGAAGAACGTTTCTTTAGTTTTTTGGCCCATGCCAAAGATAAGATTGATGACCCCGTACTGAATGATATACTGTTGATAAAAACCTCCTTGTTTAACGTTGAGCGTATCCGTCGATATACGGAACTTAAGATAGCCATGCTTCTTCCTTACCGAATCATCGGCCGATATGCCTATTCCACAACAAACGCAGCCTTTGCCTATTATCTGACCAAGAACAGGGCCTTTGAACTCAGAACCTATCATGCAGAGTCTGAGGAGCCTGAAGAACTTGAAAAGGTCCTGCAGCGTATAGAAGAGGATGATTTCCATTACGTCATCGCTCCTTTGACACGCAAAGGTGCTTATAACGTAGCTTCTTTGGATCTGCCTATGCATATCTATTTTCCGACTATCCACAAAAGCGATATGAACATATCTACCGACTATATCTACTACGGCGGTATCAACTACAAAAAGCAGATCGAAAGCCTCATGCCTTATGCCGACACGCCATTAACTGTTTTTTATGATAAAAACACCCTAGGCAAAAAACTGACGCAGTTGACAAAAGAAGAGTATCACCACGCCTTTGACCAGAACATCACTAAAAACCGTATCGTCTTTAAAGACGAAGAGGGAGAGGAGCTGTCCGAACAAGAGATGCAGGATCTTAATCTCACTTATGCAGCTAAGCCGAGGTTCTACTCTTTCCCTATTGCAAAACGTACATCTAACCTGCAATCACAGCTGGACAACAACGCCAAGATCCAAGAAGGTTCATTTCTTTTAAACACGCCTGTCGTTAAGAGCGCCATGGTCATGTCGCAACTTACACTCTATGATGTGAACATCTCCAACATCCTCTCCTCACAGATCAACTACAACCCGGAACTTTTGCTTCTTACTCAGCCTGTAGATAGAGAAAAGATGTTGATCGCGAACTCCATCAACTACCATAACAACATCATGATAGAGTCAAATGCACTGCTGCAGAACAACATCGTATACGATTGGATCAATTATGCGACGACTATAGGTGCAGACTATTTTTACCATTTGATAACCTCTGCATACAGAGAGTATCCGCAAGAGATGATAGCCAACCAGATAGAGTACCCCATCTCTATCGTCAAACCGACATTCTCACGCTTTGTAACGGTAGAGGTAATTGAAGAAAACATTGAAGAAGAAAACCCTTTGGAAGAGCCTCTTTGAAACAGCTCGTTTCTCTCGATCCGAGCACTATATATATAATTTCTTGAAATAATAATGTGATTTTCCCCAAGTATAATATATTACTGGACAAACAGAATAAAGGTTAATCATGCAAAAGATAGAAAGAATGTTATTTTCATTACAAAAGATTTTATTTGGTCGCGATATGAATGGAAATATGGTACGTTATACCGAGGCGATCGGGTATTTTACGGACTTAAAGAGCGCCCTGAGAGAAAAACGGAAACACAAAGACAGTTTTGTGTTTCCTTTTCAGTGCCGTTTTTATAGAGACAGAAGAGCAGCTAAAAATATAATCAGGGCTGTCTTCCATTAAATTTTCTGAGCAAAAACATCACGAATATAGGCTTGAGTCTCTTCACTCATGCGGCCGATCCTTCCTGCCTGAATAAACCCCAGTTTAATATCCATATCAAACAGTAAGTGACCCTCTTTGTACACACTCTGTTTTAAGCGAAGAGAACTTCCTTTTAGACTCAATATTTCTGTTTTAACATCCAAGATATCACCAAGTTTTGCAGAAGCCCTAAAGTTTGCCTGAAGACTCGCCGCGACGAACTCTCCGCCTTCCAGGTGGGGCGTCTTTCCGTCTTGAAAAAAGTACTCGCTTCGCGCTCTCTCGCAAAATTTCAGGTAGTTGGCATGATATACGATACCCCCCACATCGGTATCTTCATAATAGACTCGTATCTTCATATTTCTATTCCTTTTCAAAGGGTTTATCGTACTCTGCATGATTGGCGGTGCCAGGTATGTACCAGTTATCCAAGAAGCAGCCCTCTTCTTTCTTAATATTTTATCTTTATTTACCTTGTAAGCTTTAGCATATGATCTCCATAATGTTTGAACCCTTATCTCTCGTCATCTGAGATTTCCAAGTTATTTCTTCACTATTACTAAAAATAAGCAAATGAGTGTCGCAGCCGATAAATATATACTGTACCGTAATAAAATCATGATGACAGGATACTTCATGGAAACTGTTAAGAAAGCAGCGATTAAATATATTGTTTTTTTGCGCCAAACAGGTGGTTCCTGCTTTAAAATAACTTGTAACAACATCTTATTCACATACCTGTCCATAATGTATTTTAAAATCAATCTATCCTACTTCATTACAATTTGATAACACCACATTTACCATTCAGTAACAGTTCGATTATATACTGCCTTGCAAATATACTAAAAGGACAGGTATGAAAACAACTCTATTGAAACTCTCGGCTTTAGCATCTGCACTTATTTTAGCAGGGTGTGGCGGATCATCCACTGCAGACACAGCTAATACAGCAACGGCTTCAGTATCAACAATCAGTGGTACGGTTCCGGGAACACTCATTGAAGCATTTTGTGTGGACGGTAGTTACTACAAGGTAAAATCCACTCATAACAATACTGATAAGCATCCCTTTGAGATTGAGGTTCCCAGTACAGTGAGCTGCTCATTAGTCATGACAACAAATGAAGATGATAATGAAAGTAAAGTTGTTACTCAGATCGGTATTATCACACCGGATTCAAACGGCACACTCTTTACGGCAGCTGCCGACATAGATCTTGGTCATATCCCTCTTGCAATGGATCCTTCTAATATCAATGATATCAATGGGGATCATGTATCAGATGAGATACTGAGCATTCACGTTGACGGTACATCAATAGAGGTTGAACTTGAGAATCCTCTTGATGATGATAAAGACGGATTGGTAAATGTCTATGAAGATGATGACGATGACGGCATCAACAACCGTGATGATGACGATGATGACAATGATGATATACTCGATATTCATGAGAATGACAATGATCTTGATGATGACGGTATCGACAATGATGAAGATGTAGATGACGACAATGACGGTATTGATGATGATGAAGATTCGGATGACGATAATGACGGTATTGATGATTATCTCGATCCAGATGACGATAATGACGGTATTGATGATGATGAAGATTCATCCAACGATACCACTCCAAATATACTTTTACCCACAAACTACACAGCTAACGCAGGAAGTCTTTTAGGTTCGCAATGTGCTCAGTGTCACGGTACGAATGGTATCTCCTCAAACGGGTGGGACAGCATTGCAGGCGAAGACAATCTTGCAGACGAAATCTATGCAGACGATGAACCGATTATGAGTGCCCAGGCCCATGGATATACCAGTGAAGAGATCTTACTGATTGGCAACTGGTTAAAAACGCTTAAAACTAACGATTAAAAAAGGACAGCAAATGAAAACGACCCATTCAAATTCAAGACGAGACTTTATGAAGTTTGTAGGAGCAAGTTCACTCTTTGTAGTGACTCCCAGTATGGCAGATGATACGACAACTCCACACATCGTGGTAGTTGGCGGTGGATTCTCGGGGGCAACCTGTGCGAAATACCTAAAAATGTGGGGTGGAAGCAGCGTTAATGTAACTATCATAGAGACAAATCCTACATATGTATCGCCTATATTAAGCAACCTGGTCCTTAACGGAGAGAAAACAGTCTCTGACCTGTCATTTACTTATGGAGACCTGAGCAGTAAATATGGTATCACTATGATTCACTCTACGGTAGACAGTGTCGATAAAATCAACCAAAGCCTTGCTTTGGCAAACGGAAACAGCCTAAAGTACGACAAATTGGTCTTAGCAGCAGGTATGGACTTTATAAAAGTAAATGACTACGATATCACCAAGGTGCCTCACGCCTGGAAAGCAGGAGAACAGACCAATCTGCTAAAAGAACAGATTGATGCAATGGTTGACGGAGACACCTTCACCGTGACGATTCCGGCTGCACCTTACCGTTGTCCTCCCGGTCCTTATGAAAGAGCTTGTGTGGTGGCCGACTATCTCAAAAATGCCAAAGGCTTTAGCAACTGTAAGGTAAATGTCTTAGATGCCAATGCGAATATTACGATTGAAGCGGATACTTTTGGTGCAAAGTTCACTGAATATGGGATAGAGTACAGACCAAGCACTACGGTCACGGCTGTTGATGACAATACTAAAACCATAACATATACAGAAAATGGTGAATCCAAAACCTTAAGTTCAACAGTCTTGAATGTCATACCCAACCAAAAAGCAGCCCCTATTGTCTTTACAGCAGGGGTCAACTCCGGAAACTGGGCACCTGTTAACCCCTTGAGCTACGAATCTACAGTGATGAACGGCATTTATATCATCGGTGATTCGCAAGGAACAGGACAACCGAAAGCCGGACATATGGGGAACTCCGAGGCAAAGGTTTGTGCAGATGCTATATTAAGGACGCTTAACGGTGTTGCTTTATACGCCTCGCCTAAAACCAATTCGGCTTGCTTCAGCCCGACCTCCTCAACAGAAGCTTCATGGATTACGGCTGTCTTTAAATATGACGCCAGTGAGAATAAAATGCTTATTGCCAATAAGGGGTCGGGTGAACCAAGCACAAGTAATTACGGTAAGATGTTTTTATGGTCAGGGAATCTATTTACCGATACTTTTTCCTAAATATGCGTTACTAACGTTTGCAGGATATATTTCATCCTGCAAAATGCGCTTCTTCCTTATTTAGCTCTCTCCTGCTCCAAAGCCTTATTATTTTCACCGCTTATACAAACAAGAATAAAACCTTCATTGGAAGCAAACGAAGGTAAGAAAATTTGCTACCGCACTAATGCCGGCAGTTTGACACTCTTTTTAGCGTTTTAAGGCGCTAGGCTTGGTGAAAACACACGCTAACACATAATCGTATAGACGCTGACCCGCATAAATCTCCTGCTTTACGATCCAGTTTCATCCAGTACACGCTTGATCTCGGTTTTTAACTCTACCGCGATGTTTTCAGCCTTGTTATGCATCCATTCAAGGTAGGAACGGTCCTCCTTGATGACATCTGCCGGTGATTTGCCCTTGTATTTTCCAAAGCTTATGATCAAAGACGCCTTTCCCTTCATCCGCTCATAATAATACTCAAAACTGTATCTAAGGTCTTGGTCAAGGTCGAAGGTCTCCAGCATATAAGAGAGACTTCTTCTTTCGCTTACGGCTACCTCTTCTATGCGTTTGCCCTTATGCTTTCCAAAAGGCATGATCTCCATTAGAATAGGTCTCGAGCACATCTCTATCATAGCTGCTTCCGAATGGCTTTGAAGAAGATGATCATAAAAGTTTTTTAGTACGATGACATCGCCAAGGGCATCATGTGCAGCGATCTGAACACCAAGATCCTGCATCTGAGCAGCCTCTTTCCTGTATAACCCCAAGGCATACCGGTTATACTGAAGACCGTGCGGCTCTTCATGATAGAAGTATCGGTGGACTCTAAAGGTATCGATCAGGTTCATCTTTGACTCAAAACCCTCTTTAGCGAGCATGCCGAGATCAAATTCGGCGCTCTGGATGACAATAAGGTTTTCAGGAGTGTTTAGTTCGTTTAAACGCGCAAACCCTGCAAGTTCCCTGCAGCTTGGTTTTCCTTCAAGCTCTTCTGGTGTAATGTGGTGAATGGCCATTGCATCGAACTTGATATCCAGGGGGGCCTGACAAAACTCATTATGTACCTCTTCTATATTGCCCGTCGCATCTGTTACTAGATAACTTAACTGTATTATACGGTCTTCTTCCAGCACACCCGTTGTTTCGGTGTCTAAAATAATAATTTTGTGATCTGACATATCTTGTCCTAATGGAAATTGTTGCTGAAAGGGTACCTAAAAAAGACTTGAGAAGAGTTTATCTGCTCTCTTCGTCAGTATGATGCTCACCGGGAAAATGAGCCCTTGAACTGGTTGAAGGGGAGACGATCTCGATATCATCACTCTGATCTGCCCCACTCTCTTCA
>CAXGZT010000054.1:0-13909 GCA_964014335.1 uncultured Campylobacterales bacterium
TTTCGTCGGCAGCGTCAGATGTGTATAAGAGACAGAACCATGATAGACTATCCTACCGTCGTTCAGTTTAAATATAGCTCTCGGGTAGATTAGTTTTTCGCTTATCATCAATGATTTAATTTCGGAAAGATTCACAATTTGAGGTTTAAAGTCATATAAGATCGGGAGTGCTTCTGAATAGAAAAAAATCTTTGAATCTACGATTTTTACGATTGGAGTAAATAAGACAAAAAGTACGTTTATAAATACAATAGATACAAGAGAAATCCATAAAATCTTCCCAATCAAACCAAAAGACATAATATCAAAATACACAATAACAGCTATGAAGGTCAGTAATAGAAGTACAATTACTTTATCCAAAAGAGGTCTGTTTAGTGTTTTGGTCATCTGTACTCCTTATGCTTATAACGTTTAAAATGAGCAATCAAAAAGCCGCTCGCGGGTTTTTGATTGGTCTCCTGTGATTTGTTATACTGTAGCCTTTTCGGCTGGAAATAACTGATTAACAAAATCTGCGCACCGCTCAATATTATCGACGCAATCGGGCGTTAACATGGATGTCCCGTGTGCCATTGAATTTCTGAGTTTTGGATAGATATCTATGAAATTTTTGCTATAGCTATTCTCTTGATTATCAGGCACATGCCGGAAACCTCTATCTTGTATTACACCCGTCTCAACAGCTTTACGCACTAGTGTTTTAAGGTTTGTTTTTTCATCACCACCATAAAAGTCTCTGAGTGCCATTTCCATGACGCTGTAAGTTTTCATATGTACCTCTGGAGCGAGTGAATACATAAAATACGTGTAAATTGCCATATTGCGGGCAACATTAAATTGACTTCTGATCTTCTCAGGGACTGTACAATTAAGACTTATTTCTGAAACTGCGGCATGTAATTTTTCGAGGCTCAATACCCTACCAGTTACTTGCCCCAAAAGAACATGTTTTTTGTCAATTTCATGAATTTCGTCTAACGATTTAAGATTTTCCATGCACCTACTCTGCGGTATAACGGGGGCGCGGATGAGTGACGGCCCTCGTAAAAATCTTGATTTTTTCGCGGGGTGATCGCTCCTTCCGCTTGTTGTATCGTGCGAGCACGGTACGACTAGCGGATGTTCAATCCGCGCCCCCGTTGTACAGGCGCATAGCGCCTGTACAACTCTTTATAGGAGGACATACTATATAAAATAACCTTAAACAACATCATTAGTGGCACATAAAAATGTTCTCCTGTTTTTGTAAAAGTATTGCAAAGTGAAATATTTTCACATATTGAGCTTATTTTCCTCTAAAGTAATAGAATACTTGATGTCCTTTTTCTCCGTAAAGATCCAATATCAGGACAAAGTGTCTTGCTATTTGTTGATTATAGTAATAGTAGACACAGTGTCCTTTTTACAAAGGAGCTATTATGAAACGAAAACTACTCGATACAGTAAGGGATAAGATTCGCTTTAAGCATTACAGTATAAAAACTGAACAGTCTTATGTGGGATGGATAAAACGTTATATTTTCTTTCATAATAAACGCCATCCTAAAGATATGGCCAAACTTGAGATAGAACAGTTTCTTACCGACTTGGCCGTGAATCAAAAAGTTTCTCCAACAACACAAAACCAAGCCTTTTCAGCACTGCTGTTTCTTTATCGGGAAGTCTTGTCTATTGATATGAAAGAGTGGAATATCCAGGCACTTCGTGCCCAAGAGCGAAAACATATCCCCGTTGTCTTAACAAAAGGCGAGGTGCAAGCAGTGATAAGCAATTTGAACGGGATTTACGGACTTATCGTCACTCTTATGTACGGTTGTGGACTTCGAATGAGTGAGGTGTTAAACTTACGGGTTAAAGATATTGATTTTGGTTTCGACAAGGTTTATGTTTTTGACAGCAAGTCCTTAAAGGATAGGACCGTGCCACTTCCCTTGAAGTTAAAGCAGGAGCTGATGGTGCAGATAGAAAAGGTATCTCAACTGCATAACAAAGATTTAAAAGAAGGGTATGGAAGTGTATACCTTCCTCACTCCATAGAAAAGAAGTTCCCTCAGGCAAAAAATGAACTAAAGTGGCAGTTCCTCTTTCCTATGAACAGTGTCTCGCAAGACCCAAGAAGTGACATTATACGAAGACATCATGTACATGAAAAAACATTGGGGCGGAACATAAGAGTTGCTTCTGCCAAGTCCAATGTACACAAGAGGGTGACATCTCATATTTTCAGACACTCGTATGCAACGCATCTGCTTCAAGCAGGAGTTGACCTGCGTTCGATTCAAGAGCTTCTGGGACATAAGTCAGTCGAAACGACAATGATCTACACGCACGTTGTCAAGGAGCTAAATCAAAGCAGCGTTAAAAGCCCCCTGGACTTTTAACCCCTCTAAGCTTGAACCGCTTCGGGTCGCTTGACCCGTTTAACCACGCTGTAGAGCAGCGGGACGTAGAGAAGGTTGAGCACGGTCGCCCAGGCGATACCATAGCCCAGAGAGATGGCCATAGGCTGAAGGATCATCGCCTGTCCCGAAGCGAAGAAGATCAGCGTCGACAGACCCAGAACCGTCGTGATGGAGGTCAGGAGAATGGGTCTGAAACGCGTTCTGGCAAACCTGACGAGCTCGTCCGTATTCTTTGCCTTGCGTATGAAGAGTACCATCAGCAGCCCGTCATTGACGACGACGCCGGCGAGGCCGACGGCACCGATCATACTCGGCATCGTCATGTTTATCCCCATCAGCATATGCCCGGCCAGAACTCCGAACCAGACCAGGAAGATCACATTGGAGAGGACGACCAGAGAGTCGACCAGGGAGTCGAAGAGCCAGACCAGGGTGATAAAGATCAGGAAAAGAGCCATAACAAGGGCCTGGGAGAGCTCCCTCATCGTCTTCTCGTTCTCTTCCTGCTCCCCCTTGATATCGATCCCGTAGCCCTCTTTAAGCAGGCTCTGCAGAAGCGGTCTAAGCGCCTTCGTCACTTCGCCCGCCGTGATCTCCTCTTTCTTCAGCGAGGCGAAGACGGAACGTATGCGCTTTCCGTCCTCCTTGTCGATGCTGACATAGGCCGTCTGGATGACAAAGTCGGTGACCTCTTTCAGACGTACCCGTTTGTTCGTACCCGGCACGTCGAGTTCCAGACGGTAGAGGTTCTCGTAACTGTCTTTTTCCTTGCTCTCCACGCGGATACGGACAAGACCGGACTCGTTAAACATCTTGCCGTATTCGCCCTGCAGGTAGTAGGCTCGAAGTTCCCGGTTTAGGATTTCTTCGGTAAAGCCGAGTTTTTGTCCGTAGCGGTTGATATGGAGTTTCAGCTCCTTCTCACCTTCGGTAGCGTCATTGGCGATATTGTAGATCCCCTTATGCTTTTTCATCTCCTCTTCGATGCGCCTGAGGCCGTCCAGAAGCTCCTGATCCGACTTGCCCGAAAGTGCTATCTCCACGTCGTTCTTCACGACGCCCGTGCTCGGTACCGTCACACGCAGCTCATCAAAGAGCTTGACCCCTTTTACTTCCATCTCCTCAAAAGGCTTCATCAGCTTTTTGATATCTTCGGAGATCTCCAGTGCGCTTCTTTTGCGGGTGAGAAGGTCGGCATCATACTCCAGCGAGATATAGGGGTTGATGAAGCGTTCGAAGAAGTTTGTCGGCGCGCGTTCGTGCAGGTCGATGAAGATATGAAAGAGGTTCTCCCCCGTCTGCGCCTGGTTTTTCGCATCCAGACGAATTCCGACGGTGGAAGTCACCGAGAGCATCTCCCCCTCTTTCTTATAGTCGAGTATCACCTTCTCTATCTCGGAGATCACCTTTTCCGAGTTCTCAAGGTCGTGGTTGATCTCGAGTTTGCCCGAGACGAAGACCTGGGTCACGTCAAAGGCCGGGAAAAGCTGGAACTTCGTCATGCTCCCCAGCAGCGCCGTACCCGCGAGGATGGAGACGATCATGGCCGCCAGAGCACTCTTCTTCCGGTCGATCAAGAAGTGTAGCCATCTTTCGTAAGCCCCGTACATCATGTTCCACATATCATGGCTGACATGGTCCTCTTTTCGGACGCGTAAAAAGTCTTTTGCATGCAGGGGCAGGAAGTAGAAGGCCTCAAAAAGAGAGGAGAGCAGTAGGACCGAGATCATGATGGGCAGGATGCGGATAAAGGTCCCCATCTCGCCCGTCATCATCAGCAGCGGCAAAAAAGCGAAGACCGTCGTCAGGGTCGCCGCGAGTACCGCTGGAAACATCTCGCGCGTACCCTCTACGACCGCTTCGCGCCGGTCTCTTCCCATCTCAAGATGCCGGTAGATGTTCTCCGCGACGACGATCGCCTCATCCACCAGCATTCCCAGAGCGATCAGCCCGCCCAGCAGGGAAAGCATGTTCAAAGAGTAGCCGATCTTCTCCGTCACGATAAGCCCGATCATAAAAGAGAGCGGGATACCCAGGGCCACGACAAAGGCAATACCGCGGTTGACCGTCAACATCATCGCCATAAAAACGAGGAAAAGCCCGAATGTGATGTTGGAGAAGACCGTGTTAAGACGGTTTTTGATCCAGACCGAGGTATCCGAATAGACGCTGAACTTGAATTCGGGAAAGGCCTTTTCGTAGCCTTTCAAAAGTGCGCGTATATCCTTGACCAGAGAAATGGAGTTGCCCGATTTTGACTTGGTTATATTGATGGAGATCGTCGGCAGACCGTTGAAGTGGGTCAGCTCGTTCTGTTCCGAGATCGTAAACTCGACATCCGCCACATCCGCCAGGCGGACTTTTTTCCCGGCGATGTTCAGAAGCATGTTCTTGAGTTTCTTCAGCTCCTTCTCCCCGTTGGCGGTACTGATATAGAGGTGTTTTCCCCTCTCCTTGATCGTTCCTATGGGAAAGATGGAGCTGATAGACTGAAGCGCCTTCGTGACATCATCGCTCTTAAGCCCGTAGGCTTCGATCTTGGAGAGGTTGATCTTGACCAGAAGCTCATCATCCGCGTCTCCGCGGATCGTCACCTCGCTAAGGTCTTTGAAGAGGGAGATACTCGATTTGAGCTCCTCGGCGATCTCCAGCAGTTCGTCGGTCGGTTTCTGTGCCGAGATGGAGACCTGAACCAGAGGTATGGACTGTTCAAACAGACGCGCTATCGGTTCGTCCATATCGGCGGGAAGGTCACGTCTGGCCCTGGCAATGACATCTTTGACATCGTTCAGGGCCGATATGTTGTCGGCATCGGGTTTGATGTCCGCCACTATGGAGAAACTGCCGTTTTTCACCCTTGTCGTAAGGGTGTCCAGGGCATTGATGTTCTTGAGTTCGTCCTCTATGCTCTTGACCGCCATCTTGTCCATGACATCCGCACTCGTACCGGCATATGAACCCGATACGACCACCTTGTCCATCTGTACCGGCGGAAAGATCTCCTTGGGGATGTTGAGATAGGAAAATACAGAGAGCAGTACGATAAAAGCAAGGAAGATATGGTTCAGCAGCGGTTTGTCGATGGCAAACTCAATAAATTTTTTCAGCATCTACATCTTTTCCTAAAACAGTGTGTCCAAGATCTGGTTTTTGAACTTTTTCTGCTCGACCTCGTTGGTGATGATTTTGTGTTCTTCTTTCAGACTCTTGTACTCGCGTTCAAGAGCCGAGATATCGCGGCTCTTGTAATAGATGCTGCTTTGCAGGAATATCTTTGGAAAGGCCAGGAGCAGGACCAGGGCCACCCCCATAAACACGCTGATCAGATAGGAAAAGCCCAGGTCGCTTTGAGCACCTATGACCGTGTCTATCTCGCTTAAAATCTCATGCTTGTCATTATAGTCCAAATTGAAAAACCCTCATCTTTGCGGATCTGCTTCGAGCATTCTCTTTGACCTCATCGGGCTTGGCCTCATAAGGTTTACGCGTGACGACCCTGCCCAGGGCATGATCGTTTCCGCAGGTACAGCGCATCGCCTGGGCATCGCAGATACAGGACTTGGACCACTTTTTAAACCTCTGTTTGACAATACGGTCTTCGAGAGAGTGAAAAGATATTATCGCGATCCTCGCACTGGGCAAAGAGGCTTTCTCTATAGCATCCAGAAGAGCTTCAAGCTCGCCGAGTTCATTATTGACCTCGATGCGGATCGCCTGAAAGACCAGTGTGGCCGGATGTATCTTCTTGCCGTAAGGCGCGAAGGGACGGACGAGTTCCGAGAGCTCTTTCGCAGAGTTCAGAGGTCTTGCCTTGATGATCTCGGAGGCGATACGCTTTGCGTTCCTGATCTCGCCGTAATCAAAAAAGATGCGCTCCAGATCTTTTTGGGTATAGCCGTTGACGATATCCGCGGCCGAAAAAGGACGGGTCGTATCCATCCGCATATCCAGGGTCTCGCTGTCAAAGCCGAAACCGCGCTCTTTCTCATCCAGCTGCAGGGAGGAGACGCCGATGTCGGCCAAGAGACCCTTGATACTCCCTTTTTCGTTCTCTTCAAAGATCTCCTGGGCCATCTCCGAGAAACGCCCTCTTTTGATCTCTACGCGTTCTTTAAAGGATTCCAGCCGCTTGGTCGAAAAATCGATTGCGGTCTGGTCCTGGTCTATTCCGATCAGACGGATATTGGGGTTTGTCTGCAGTATGAGTGAACTGTGTCCGGCATATCCCATCGTACAGTCGATAACCGTACCTTCTTGGATATCTTTAAAAGTCTCTTCGACTTCCCTGTAGAGAACCGGAATGTGGGGAATATTTTGCAAACAAAGACCCTTGATAATTAAATTGTTCTAATAATATCCAAAATGCTCTTAGAAAATAGATATTTCAGTAAGAGCACGTTATACTCACCGAATAATTTATACAAGGTATCTCCATGGTCGAGCATCTTAAGGCTGAACTCTCTGATCTGTCACACTCTATGTTCCAAAACGACTTCTTTGGACTTTATCACGGTTCAATGTCGGCTAAAACAGACAGCAACCGCTTTATCATTAACAAGAAAGAGGCTATCTTTCACACGATGAGCCACAACGACCTTTTGGAACTGGGCCATAACAAGGATTATCGCTGGAGAGAAGCCAGCATTGACACGCCTATCCATGCCCAGATCTATTCGCATATCTCGGATGCAAAGTTCATCAGTTTCTCTATGCCGCCCTTTACGACTGCCTACAGTTTCAATCACCTTGTCGTTATTCCTCAGGACTATTTTGGTCAGAAGGAGTTTAAACGTATAGGTATATACGATCCGAAGAACTTCGATGACTGGTATGATAGGGCCAGCAGTGTCATCCCCCAGTACTTCATAAAGAACGAGACCAGCGTTATGGTAATCAAGGGGTACGGCGTATATGCCTTTTCGAGAGACCTGCATTCGATGACGCGAAAACTTGCCATCTTGGAGAAGTCCTGCCGTCTTCTGATGTTGAGCGAGGGGGCCAGGAACACAGAGCTGGACTTTTAACTACTTTCTGATAAAAAGATGCCAGCCCAGGTAGGCCATCATGATGATCAGGCCCGCAGCCGCGCCCAGCTGTTCCGTACTTCCTTCAAATAGCTCCATCACAGACGCTCGATCGCTTCATACGCCGTATCAAACATGATGTCCATCTCCTCTTCGCTAATGACATACGGCGGCATAAAATAGATTATATGTCCCAAAGGACGAAGAAGGACACCTTTTGTAAGTGCATACTCGTAGACCTTCAGGCCTATACGTTCCTCGCTCTTGTACCCTTGCAGTTCGACGGCCGCGATCATCCCTGTCTGGCGCACCTCTTTTACATTGGCAAAAGCTTTGAACCTCTCCAGTTTCTCTTGCATATAGGAGGCCGTTTTTCGATTTTTATTGATGATATCTTCATTCTCGAAGATATCCAGGGTCGCATTTGCCGCCGCGCAGGCCAAGGCATTCCCCGTATAAGAGTGGGAGTGCAAGAACGCCTTGTACAGGCCGTAATCGCAATAGAAGGCCTGATAGACCTCCTCACTGGTCAAGACGACGGAAAGAGGCAGGTATCCGCCCGTCAGACCCTTCGAGAGGACGATAAAATCGGGAGTGATACCGGCCTGTTCGCAGGCAAAAAGTGTCCCCGTCCGTCCAAATCCGACCATCACCTCATCGGCGATAAGATGGACATTATACTTCTCGCATATCTTTTTAGCCAGAGTCAGATAAAGAGGATGATACATATGCATATATCCCGCCCCCTGCACCAACGGCTCAAGGATCAGAGCAGAGATCTCCTCGGACCTCTCCTCCAGCAGACGCTCCAGGGCCGAAGCGGCTTCTTTGGCAGCTTCCTCGCTCATATCCTTGGGCACCGGAGTCTGTACAGTACGGATAAGCAGGGGTCCATAGGTCTCTTTGTATAGCTCCACGTCCCCGACGGAAAGGGCTGCTATCGTCTCCCCGTGATAACTGTTTGTTAGCGACACAAACAGGGGCTTGTCAAGGCCTCTGTTTTTATGGGTATGGTAGCTCATCTTCAGTGCCACTTCGACGGCGGACGAGCCGTTATCCGCATAAAAGCATCTGTCCAGTCCTTCGGGGGTGATCTTAATAAGACGCTCGGAGAGCTTGACGACGCTTTCGTGGGTAAAGCCCGCCAGAATAACATGTTCCAAGGTATCCAGCTGCTCTTTGATCTTGGCGTTGATATAAGGGTTCACATGCCCGAAGATATTGACCCACCATGAACTGATGGCATCAATATACTCATTCCCGTCAAAGTCTTTAAGCCATACGCCTTGGGCCGACTCTATAGGTATCATCGGCAAAAACTCATGGTCTTTCATCTGGGTACAGGGGTGCCAGAGCACATCCAGGTCGCGTTCGGACATTGTTTTGTTAGTCATGTTATATACCTTGAATCGAAGAAATTTGGAAAATTATAGTGGAAACAGCCTTTAAAATGGCCCTTAGCGTTACTTTAACGTTACATATAAGGCAATTATTATCTGTAGCTGCCATATTTATAGAGTTTTAATCCTTAACCCACTAGAATATCTACAATAATATTTTAAGGAACCTTTATATGATCACATGGATGCAAAGACATCGTAAATATCTTATTATCACACTATGGATTAGTGGTGGTGCATTTATTGCGGCAGGTCCGATGTTCGCTATCGGAAGCGGAAACTTTTCCGGACGCAGTGCAGACTCGGTTGCCAAGGTCGGAGATATAGAAGTGAGCGTCCATCAGATGAACACGGCCTATCGTCAGCTTTTTGCACAATACAACCAGATGTTTCAAGGCAAGTTCGACGAGTCCCAAGCCAAGGCCTTCGGACTTCAGGAACAGGCGCTTCGCCAACTGATCAATGAAGCGCTCCTTCTTAACCTCTCTCAAAACTTCAAACTCCAGATCTCGGACGGGGAGTTGAGCGAGAACATCGCTACGACAGATGCCTTCTTTAAAGATGGAAAATTTGATAAAGAGACCTATCAAAAAGTTTTAAAACAGGCCCGTCTTAACATTGCCCAATACGAAGCGGACGTGCGCCGTTCCCTGCTTCTTGGAAAGATGATGGCTATCCTCTCTCCAAAAGCATTGCCTATCGAGGAGGAAGCTGTCTCCACCGCGCTCTACATCAACGACAAGATCAGCTACAAGGTCATCGACGCTTCGATGATCACCGTTACCTCTGCCCCGGAGAAAGTGAAAGAGTACTGGGAAGCGCATAAACTGGACTATATGAGCGAACCCTCTTTCGAGCTTGAAGTCATAGAACAGGCTCCTGTCACGGCCGAGTACACGGAAGAGAAACGTAAAGAGGCTTATGAGAAGAACAAGCACGAGTACACGAATGCCGCAGGCGAGATCAAGGCATTTGAAGATGCAGGCGAGGAGATCATCTCAACCCTTAATACCCAGGCGACCAGAAAAGAAGCCCTGCGTACTTACATAGACTACAAGAAAGAGAAACTTGAAGCCTCCGTTGAAAAACAGAAGATCAAGCTTACTGCGAGCAGCAACCCTTTTAATACCGAAGTCTTTGAGAAGATCTCGAAGCTGAGCACCGAGAAGCCTTACCTGAAACCGCAAGAGGTTGACGGGAAATTTTTTATCATCAAACTTCTACAGAGCAAGGGGAGCCAACCGAAAAGTTTTGAAGAGGCGCAAACCGAGGCCGAAACAGCCTATAAAACAGAACAAACGCACAGACAGCTTGACGAGCTGGCCAAAAACTCCGTTGCCACCTTCAAGGGCACCACTTCACCCTTTTTAACACGAGAGAGTATCGACAAGCTTAAACCGCTTAACGAATACGAGGCAGCAGAGTTCCTCGAAGCTCTCTTCGCCCAGCAGGAGAAGCGCGGCTATATAAAACTGAAGGGCGAAAAGATCGTTTTATTCAATATTCTGGAACAGAAGTTGCTTAAAAAAGAAAATAACACGCAAGAGAGAAATGTTTTACGACTTAAAACATCTCTCTTAAATGATGGATTGCTTAAAAAACTTGAGGCACGATACCCAGTGACTTCATATTTAGAAGGAAATTAATCTTGAATAGAACAGTACTTGCGATTGACATTGGTTCGACGAAGATCTGCGCTATCATCTCTGATATTGACGAAGATGATAAAATTCAGATCCTTGGTGCTGGTATTAGCAAGGCACAGGGACTAAAAAAAGGGAGTATCACCAATATAGAACTCGCGTCCAAATCGATAAAAAATGCCCTCAACGACGCAAAACGCGTTGCAGGTACGAATATTTCAAAAGCGATCGTTTCTATTTCCGGTGCCTATACAAAAAGTTTAAACTCCAGCGGGATCGTCAACATCCCCAACAAAGAAGTCGGTCTTAAAGAGATCAACCGTGTCATGCATACTTCTTTATACAACGCAAACATCCCCAACGAATATGAGGTGCTCCATACCCTTCCCTACAACTTTAAAGTGGATGATCAGGACTTTATCGAAGACCCTCTGGGGATGAATGCTGCACGTCTTGAAGTTGAAACACATATCATCACGACCCAGAAGTCAAATCTGAACAATCTTCGTAAGGCCGTAAAAGCAGCCGGTATAGAGGTAGAGAACATTATTCTCAGCGGGTATGCCTCGGCCATCGCTACGCTGAACTCGGATGAAAAAGAGCTGGGTGCTGCCGTCATCGATATGGGCGGTTCGACCTGTAACCTTGTCATCCATTCAGGCAACTCTATTCGCTACAACGACTTTTTAGGCGTAGGTTCTAACCATATCACCAATGATCTCTCTATGGCCCTTCATACGCCTTTGAATACGGCCGACAATGTGAAGATGACATACGGAAGCCTGCACACGCCTTCTAACGACCTTATCGAACTGCCTGTCATCGGGGATGAAGACACGACCCACGAGGTCTCTTTGGAGGTCGTTTACAATGTGATCTATGCACGGGTAGAAGAGACCCTGATGATCATCGCCCAGTCAATTGAAAAGAGCAACCTCAAAGAGCAGCTTGGCGCCGGCATCGTATTGACAGGCGGTTTTACAAAGATGGAGGGGATTCGCGAACTCGCGGTTGCTATCTTTGACAACATGCCGGTGCGTTTAGCCAAGCCGAGCGAGATGGAAGGTCTTTTTGATACACTCAGGGACCCCTCTTACTCGGGTGCTATCGGCCTTCTAAAATATGCGGCCAACGGATATTCGCCTTATGAGATAGATGTCAACAAGCATATGCGTCACCGAAGTGAGAGCCTCGAGGATAGAGACACACCGAATATCGGCGATATCGCTTCACATATTAACGAGGATGAGACGGGGTCTTTGGAGAGTCCGGCTGATATCAAGAGCGAATTAGCCTCTATTACGTCAAATCAAGCGAGAAAAGAAGAGCCAAGCTTTTTCAGCAAGATCTGGCAGTGGGCGACACAGTTATTTTAAGAAGATACAAAAATCAAGGAGAGTGGGATGGAAGCGTTTAGCGTAGAAGAAACAACAAATATTTCAGGGGCTAAGATCATTGTAGTCGGCGTCGGCGGCGGCGGCGGAAATATGATCGGGCATATGATCAGCGAAGGTATAGACGGTATTGATATGATCGTTGCCAATACTGATGCGCAGATGTTAGATCATGCACAAAAGTGTACGAAGATTCAGCTTGGTGCAAAGCTTACCAAGGGCCTTGGAGCAGGTATGAAGCCTGACGTGGGCAAAGAGTCTGCGCTTGAGAGCTATGATGATATTCGCGCTGCTCTTGAAGGCGCGGATATTGTTTTTGTTGCTGCTGGTCTCGGCGGCGGCACCGGTACGGGTGCCGCACCGGTAATCGCCAAGATCGCCAAAGAAGTCGGTGCCTTGACGATCTCTGTTGTGACGAAACCCTTTATGTTTGAACAGCGTAAACGGATGAAGGTTGCTATGGCAGGCCTGGAAGAGCTAAAAAAAGAGTCTGACTCTATCGTAGTCATCCCTAATGACAAGCTTCTCTCTATCGTTGACAGAAATATGGGTATCAAAGAGAGCTTTAGACTTGTGGACAGCGTACTGGCTCAGGCAGTAAGCGGCACCTCAGGTGTAATTCTCGCTTCCGGTGCGAATGATATCAATCTTGACTTTGCTGACCTTCAAACGGTAATGAGTCATAGAGGTATGGCACTCATGGGTGTGGGTACGCATCAGGGTGAGAACTCAGCCTATGAGGCTATCAAGTCGGCTATCGAATCGCCTCTTCTTGATAATATGTCCATCAACGGTGCGATGGGTGTCTTGGTCCATTTCCATATGCATCCCGACTTTCCTCTTATCGAGATGAACGAAGCGATGCAGGTCATCGAGGAGTCTGCAGACGAAGATGCAGATATCATTTTCGGAACGACTACAGATGATACATTGTCCCTTGATTTCGTCCGTATCACCCTTGTCGCAACAGGTTTTGAAAAAGAACTCAATCAGGGCGGAAATGCAACAAACAATGCGGAGTTTGATATTCCCCAAGAGCAAAAGACGGTTCATATCCAGCGCCCTCTTCTAAAAGTCGTCGGCGGTGAGAACTATGAAGGTCGTGAAGAGTTTCTTGATGTACCGACCTATATGCGCCAGCAAAAAGACTGATCCGCACCCGGATGAGCTCGCTAGACACACTCCTTAAGGCCAAGACTCTCCTTGGCCTCTCCGATAAAGCCACACTCTTTGAGATCAAACAGCGTTACCGTAAACTCATGCAGAAATGGCATCCCGACAAGAACCCCGACGATACAAAAACCGCCCAAGAGATGAGTAACCGCATCAATGAAGCCTACAAGGTCATCTTAGAGTATTGCAAACATTATGAGTACAGCTTTAAAGAAGAGGATATACATGAGAAGACGGCCTCTCCGCATGAATGGTGGGAAGCGCGGTTTGGAGATCCCAACCGCCCTAAAAAATAACGTCTTTATAAATCAACTCTGCTGCTGAAGTTTTTACTCCATTATCAGAGTGAATGGGCTTTACAGAAGTAAAAAAAGCCATAGAGAGATAAATAGAGGAAGCCTGTCCAGGAAGCGATCTGCTAAGACCCTAATCAATGAAACTGTATAGGACCCTCACTCTTACCGTGAAGAAACTGCTGTACTGCTGGATGAGTCGAATTCTTGATCGTCTCCTCGTCTCCGTACTCTATTATCCTGCCGTCAAATAACATCGCAAAATAATCTCCGGCCTTAAAACTCTCCTTGATATCGTGAGAGATAAGGACTGAGGTCACGCCCAATTCATGCTGAAGCTTGATAATCATCTGGGTAATATGGTCACTCGTCACAGGGTCGAGTCCCGAAGTCGGTTCATCATAAAGAAGTATCTTCGGTTCCAGAGCAATGGTACGCGCAAGTCCTGCTCGTTTTCGCATACCGCCGGAAAGTTCGTCAGGAAACAGATCGGCAATCACTTTTGGGTCCAGACCGACCATTAAAAGTTTGGAAAAAACAGTTTTTCGAATCTCTTCTTCGTTCATTTTAGTATGTT
>CAXGZT010000055.1:0-13414 GCA_964014335.1 uncultured Campylobacterales bacterium
ATCGCCTATGGTGCCAGCGTAGGGGGTATCCTGACCCCCATCGGGACACCTCCGAACCTTATCCTTATGGGGATAATGCAGGAGATGGGAATGCCGGCTATCGCCTTTGTCCAATGGATGTGGATGGTCGCCCCCCTGGTCCTTGCGATGTTCATCTTCGTAGGGTTTGTTTTGGGGGTGGGTCTCAAGGATACGAGCGTCGAACCGGACCTTACGACGCCGCCTTTGAACAGCGATCAAAAAAAGGTGCTTTTCGTACTTTTTGCATTGATCTGCGTGCTCTTTATCAATGCCCCGATCAAGCCCTATTATGAGGGTCTGGGCCTGAGTGAGGCGGGGATTCTGCTCAGTGCCGGACTTCTACTCTTCGCTCCACCTCTTTCCATACTGGACTGGATGGAAGACAAGGAGAATATCCCTTATCGTATTATGTTCCTTTTCGGTGCTGGTTTTGCAATAGCCGCAGGATTTACACAAACGGGAATGGCCAAAGAGATTGCGTATCACCTGATCAGTTTAGCCGCTTTGCCTACCGTGATCTTCATGTTGATAGTAGCGGCTATGGTCACCTTCACGACAGAGGTGACAAGCAACACGGCACTGATATCAATTATGCTGCCTATACTTTACGAGGTGGCAAAGGAGGCCGGGCTCGATGTAAGTCTCTTTATGATGCTGGCAACGGTCTGTGCCTCTTATGCCTTTATGCTGCCTATCGCAACCCCGCCGAATGCGATCGCGATGAGTACGGGTGTCGTCAAGGTAAAGACAATGGCGGCCTTTGGGGTAGTCTTTAATATCGCGGGCATCGTTCTGATCGTTCTTGTCGCACAGCTCTTATGGGCAAAGGCGCTTTAGCAAGCGGGGAGGTCTTTATCGTAAAAAACTGCTCGCTTCTTTGTATATCTCTTCAACAGACAGGAGTTTGCGGTCCGGGAACTGTGTCCGGTTAAAGGTCTGCTGCCGTTTGGCGAGTTGGGCCGTGTGCAAAATGATCTGCTCTATCATCTCCTCTTTAGAGGTTCTTCCGTCGAGGTACTCTAAGACCTCGATGATCCCTATGGCTTTTAGGGCATTGGGCGAGCGTGTGTATCTGTATTCCAGGCCGCAGACTTCATCGATCAGCCCGAGCTCTATCATCTTCTTTGTACGCACTCTTATGCGCTCTTTTAGATACTCTCTGTCCACATCTATCTCATATATGGGAAGCGCTTTTATGATCGGTCGAGGCGGGTTCTGTTCGAAGTATGCCGTTGGGGCCAACCCCGTTTGAATATAGATCAAAAGCATCTTTTCAATGCGGTATCTGTCAGCGGGGTCGATGCCCTGCATATACTCGGGGTCCGCGTCGTAAAGAGAGTTGTAAGCCGAGGGCAGATCAAGCAGAAGTTCTTTGACCCTCTCTCGTGTCTGTCGTGAGTACTCCGGGATGAGAGAGAGTCCCTGCAAAAGTGTACGGAGATAAAAACTGCTTCCGCCCACAATAACAAGGTTTTTGTTCTCGGCTTCGCAAAGCACTCTCAATCTCTTGTATACTTGGGCAAAGGTCCCTACGGAAAACTCCTCATCAGGGTAGATAAGGTCGATGCCGTAATGTTTGACACTGGACAGCTCCTCCTTGGAAGGTTTTGCCGAGGCTATATCTATCTCTTTATAGATAGAGAGGGAATCAAGCGACAGGATATAGGCGTTATGCTCCAGGGCGAGGCGAAGGGCCAAGTCGCTTTTGCCGGAGGCCGTAGGTCCGATAAGGGCAATCTCTTTCATAAACGTATTGTAGGACAATTAAGGAAAAATAATATTTAAAGCTGTTAGACTGTAGATGTGGATTTATTATTATAAACGAGGGAAATAGATGCAAGTTTCAGAATCATATATAAAACAGTCTTACGGTCTGGCGTGGAGGTTTTTTACTAAAAACAAGATGGCCTCTTTTATTGTTATGGGAGCCTTCTTTGTCTTGGCCTTTTTTTCCATGATCCCTCTGATTGGTTTTATTGTTACGCTTGCTATGGGTGTGTTGATGTTTTCGGTTCAGGTTTATGTTGCAAAATCAATTACACATTCTGAAAACGAAGAGGAGTATGAGAAAATCATTCAAAACACCAAGCCGTCAGAATTAATCACACAATATCTTCCCGTAGGTGCAGGCGCATATTTAGGGTTTTTTCTTATTGAAGCGCTTGTCGTTTTACTCCTGTTTATAATGCTCATTTCACTTTTTGGGGCAGAGACTCTTACGGCGATCAGCGAAGGCACGATACCAGTGGAAGAACAGTTGCAGATGTATAAAAGCCTGGGTGTTTTTGGTTTTCTCTTTGCTGTAATAATGATGTTCTTTGCCTACATCTATCCGCTTGTTTTGGGAAGCGTATACAGATCTGAAAGCTTTGGTGAAGCATTTGTAAATATTTTTCTTCTTTTTTCACCAAAAATCTGGAAAGCCTCTTTCAACGGAAGGTATTTTTTTCTAATCACGATGTTGCATCTTACCATAATCGGTGCCATGGTCTTAATGATGATTTCCATAATGTCTTTTGTACTTATTCCTGTAGCGGTATTCATGGTTTACATCATGACCTTATATTTTGCAACGACTGCTGTATTGGGGGACAAGGTAAGTTTCGAGGGTGGTGTAGGTGGAGAATAAATATACGCCTTTAGCCGATTACGATTATCAAATGATCGAGGCTTATATCGATAAGCCGGAGGTAACGGAGTGGTACGTCAATGCCTTTAAAAAGTTCAATATAAACGGCGTAGATGTGATGAAATGGCACTGGTCGTGGTGGGCTTTTTTCGGGAGTGTGTTTTATCTTTTATATCGCAAGTCTTACGTGGCTGCAGGCACTCTTTTTTTGCTTATACTTGTTATGAGTTTTATTCCTCTTGGATGGATCATATTATGGATTTTGGCAGGCGGATACGCACCCTATTTCGTCTATAGAACATATCAGGAAAAGAAGGTGGACACCGAGTTAAAGATAGCCGATAACGAGACCCGCTTGGAGACAATGAGGTTATTAGGCGGAACAAACGAGTGGGCAATCTGGATCGGCCTGGTAATACATTTTTTCTTTTGGATCGGTACACTGAGTATGATGGGCGCCATAGTGGCACTTTTAGCCATGGTCGCAGCCAGTGCTTCGTAATGTTTTTATACTTCTTTTTATGCTTTCATCACAAGGCTGTACATCCCTCTTTTTTTATCCCGACCAGATAAGCTACCGTACGCCTGATTTTTATGAACTTGAATATGATGATCTCTATTTTGATTCCAAAGACGAGACCTCCCTGCATGCCTGGCATATTTACCCTCAGGCTCCTTCAAGGGGTCTGGTCTTTGTCGCCCACGGAAATGCGCAAAATCTTTCATCGCACTTCGTCTCCTGGGTCTGGCTGCTGAACGAAGGCTATGAGATCTTTATCTTTGATTACCGTCAGTATGGACGCTCCAAAGGCCAGAGCAGTATCAGGGGGAGTATTGAGGATACCGAAGCAGCCCTGGATTACCTGGAGAAGAGATATGAAAAGGAGTATTTTGCGGTCGGCCAGTCCCTGGGCGGGACGATGTTGCTGAATGCTCTGGAAGGCCGGGATAATGCCAGGGTCAAAGCGGTAGTAATAGATTCCGCCTTTACGGGCTTTTCGGACATAGCAGGCGAGAAGATGGATCAACTATGGTTGACATGGCCGTTTCAATGGATTCCGTCGTTGAGTCTAAGTAAGAAATACGACGCGAAGGACAGGGTAGGCCATATTACCAAGCCACTTCTTTTTCTGCATGGCTCACTGGATATGACGATTTCTGCTAATCATTCATGGCAGCTTTTTGAGCTTTCAAACAGGCCGAGAGAGTTATGGATCGTGAAAGGTTCAAGCCACACCCGGGCCCTGGAGAACAGAGCCGTGCGGGAGGATTTCTTGCGCTTTCTGCAAGGGGATCAGAACTATTACGACCCGGACTATTCCCGCATGAAAATCTTTGAAAGAGAAGAGGGCGGAGAGAGCCTCAAAGCAGCGGAGTAAAAATGAGATCCAACTCTTTCGGATTGGAGGGGTAATTGACGTTTGTTAAAGTCTAAGTCTGCTACTATTGCTAAAAAATAGGAAGAACTGTTTGAATAAACTTTTTACCTCACTGAAAAACTTCAATGAACTGGTCATGTTCCAGCACTCTATTTTCTCCCTTCCTTTTATCTTTATCGCGATGATAGTCTCGGCAGAGGGGTGGTTTGGCTGGTATCTTCTGTTTATGGGAGCCTTGGCCGCGATCACAGCGCGTAATTTTGCCATGGGGCTCAACCGTTATGCGGACAGAGATATCGATATCAAAAACCCGCGCACGGCTTCACGTCCCAGCGTCGACGGACGCATCAGCGCCAATGCGATTTTGGTATTTACGCTTCTCAATGCCCTCGGTTTTATCGCGATCGCATTTTATATCAACACGCTTGCTTTATATCTCTCTGTTCCTATCCTGGCCGTGCTGGGTTCTTACTCCTATTTCAAACGCTTTTCGGCCCTGGCCCATATCATTTTGGGTGTCTCTCTGGGACTCGCCCCTATCGCCGGAGTGGTTGCGGTAGAGGCGGCTATTCCCTTATGGTCTCTTTTTTTAAGCGCGGGTGTACTTTTTTGGGTGGCAGGATTCGACCTGCTCTATTCGCTTCAGGATATCGAGTTTGACAGGGAAGAAGGACTGCACTCTATCCCCTCGCGTTTCGGCGCAAAAAACACCTTTAGGATTGCCCAGGTATTTCATCTTCTGACACTTCTCTTCTGGTACTTGTTCGTTGCAGAGGCGCACCTGGGTCTTTTTGCCTATATCGCGGTCGGATTCTCGGCAGTGATGCTGGCGTATGAGCATTACCTTGTGAACAAAGATTTTACAAAAATCGACCGCGCTTTTTTTACCGTTAATGGATATTTGGGTATTATATTTATTATTTTAATAATTCTTGAAAAGGCATTCTAAGGATGAGCAATACTCCCCGTCTGGTCACAGCACCCATCTCATTAGTCTACGACATCGCGGATGATGAACTTCACGGACGTGAATATCATATGCTTTCCGAGGCTGATGATGACCCCATAGGACAGTGGCTGAAGCTTGCCAAAGCGAAAGGCGAGACGAGCGAAAGCGATCCCATAACGATAAAGCTTTTGATAGAGCTGCATCGAAAAATGGATAGTCTGGAGCGTCTTATCAAAAATGAGAAGCCCAGCCGCGTCGGCTTGAGTCATGCCGCGCAGATAGAGAGTATCGGTTTTGGTTTTTTCAAACTTGAGAACGGAGACCTGGAAGCCTCAAGAAGATATTACGGACGCATAACGATGCCGACCTATCCTCAACGGGAGATAGGCGTCTTCTTCACCGCCGTAGACAGCTCGTTGGCTAAGCTTGACAAGATCCATGATAGGGACGAGAAAGAGTGGGGAGCCTATGTCACGGCGCGTGAGAGGGTGATGATCCGCGAATTAAAGGGGAATGAGTGAACGTAGAGATAATTTTGATCGCCTTTGGTCTCATTCTTTTTATCATTATGGTCTACTCCTATATGAGGGACAGTGAAAACGCGCGTCAGATCCGTTTCCTTGCCAATACAATGGATAACTTCAACAAGCAGGTTTTTACCTTGGAGCGGAAGGTAGAGAAGATAGAGATCGCCATGAAAGAGAAAGCGCCTGTAAACAGCAGCGGAAACATAGAAGAGAAGATGGAGCAGGAGCTGGCATCAATGGCGGAGCCGATCGCCTTCAGTCTGAACGAGATCCAAAGCGCCTTTTCCCATTTTAAGACCCAGATAGAGTCGCGCCTGGAGCACGTGGAGGATGGGATGAAGTCCATCTCCATGCCAAAGAGCCTCACAGGCCTGGACGACCAAAAGATCATATCCCTGTATAAGCAGGGAATGGACGAAGAGAATATCGCCAGAGAGCTGGCCCTGTCCAAGGGAGAGGTGGAATTTGCCCTTAAAATATCCAAAATGCAGTAGGGCTATTCATTTCAACATACACTAAGTTATAAATGATATAATTTCGGCCTACAAAACGAGGGAACGAAGTTTCTTCATTAAGATGTGCGCTCGTAGCTCAGCTGGATAGAGCATCGGTTTGCGGTACCGAAGGTCACAGGTTCGACTCCTGTCGGGCGCACCATGTAGAACCTTTCAAGAATTATTTCCCACACATTTATTTCTTAACAATTTTTTAATTAAGTACCAACAGGTTTAGAATCTACAGTACCGATTTTGATTTACCTAATGCACCCCAAGGGCATTTGTCGTCGCTTGACTCGGGCACATGATATTTCATAAAGCATTAAACAAACAATGGCTGTTTGCCTCTGAAATGATTTTTAAAACTAACAATTGTGGTTTCAGGAACTGAAAAGTTTCTTCAGAAAAAATATGCTCATTTAGCGCATGCGATCGCGGTTCTACTTCCTCTCTATAACTTCCTTGCATTTTATTAATTATTCAGCTATACTTTGGCTAATGAAAGATGATTCAAGTTACATCTTTAGCCTGCTTTATATTGATAGCCTTACACGTTAACGGTAAAAACACCTAAAATAAAACTTCATATTATATTTTCAACCACCTTTGAAATGAGGTGTATTAACATAAAAGGTGTCAAAATGGCAGAATTAGTAAATGGAACAGTAAAATGGTTCAACAGCGAAAAAGGTTTCGGATTTATCGAACAAGAAAACGGCGGTAAAGATGTATTCGTACATTACCGTCAAATCAACAGTAATGGTTACGATCGTGTTTCACTGGACGAAGGTCAAAAAGTGACTTTTAATATAGGTGAAGGCGAAAAAGGCCCTCAAGCAGAAAACGTTACAGGACTGTAACCTTCTCTTCGGGCGGGGCAACCTGCTTACTTCTTAAAAATTTTTCTTAGTACCAACAGATTTAGAATTTGTACTACCTATTTGATCTAACTACGGTAAGTTATTTCATACAAAATAAGAGAATACCCTATAAAAAGTACCTGTGATCGCGGTACTTTTTCTATACCCTATCGTATTTTATTGCTGCGTTTGGCTCGGATCCCTGATTCGCTACCACGTATAAAACCACAACTCCCCTTATATCTCTGGCCAAATTTCTTAACCGACGGGGCAGTTCTCTCAAAAACTTAAAATCACAGTATTTTCAAAGCTTGTACTAAAATGTACCTAATTTTAAGTCTTTCGTAAAAAAATTTATATTTTCATGCAAAAATCGATGTTATACTTTTGTAAAGAGTGGGGTGTATTATGTCATCTGTAGCATTTATTTACGATCCGATATATCTGGAACATGATACCGGTGCGTATCATCCTGAAAATGCAAATAGGCTTCGGTCCATCTTAAAAGCGACAGAACCGCTTCGTGAGCGTTTAGTTTTCCTAGAGCCCAAACCTGCACCCTTAGAGCTTGTTATGCAGGTACATCCTTCTTACCATATAGAGTTTATTGAAGAGAAAAGTCTGCTCCAGGAGGCTATCGATGCAGACACCCAGGTCTCATCTGAATCTTTTGAAGCGGCTTTAATGGCGGTCGGAGCCGGTAAAGAAGCGGTAGACGCGGTCTTGACCGCAGAGGTAGACAGTGTCTTTTGTGCAGTAAGACCCCCCGGACATCACGCAACAAGAACTCAAGCTATGGGTTTCTGCCTCTTTAACAACATTGCCATTGCGGCTCGTTATGCCCAGTCTGTGGGGTATGAAAAAGTAATGATCATCGACTTTGATGTACATCACGGCAACGGAACCCAAGAGGTTTTTTATAGCGATCCCAGCGTTTTTTACTTCAGTACACATCAGTATCCGGCCTATCCCGGTACCGGTGCATTGGATGAGCGCGGCAGGGGAGAGGGAGAAGGGTTTACCCGTAACTTTCCAATGCGTGCTTTCAGTACGGATGATGATATTCTCCCTATTTACGAGGAAGAGCTTCCTCGTGAGGTTAAGGGGTTTAAGCCTGATATTATCCTTGTTTCAGCAGGCTATGACTTGCATAAAGCGGACCCTTTGGCACAGTTAGAGGTGAGTACGGAGGGGATAAAAAAGATCGTCGAGTCGATTATGCGCTCAAGTGATGTTCCCAAAGTTTTTATGCTTGAAGGCGGCTACAATTTAGATGCTCTTGGCGAGAGTGTAGCACAGACCCTTGATGCCATGATGTCAACTTAACAAAAAAGTAATGAGCAGTACTTTATGCGAATGTTATAATAAAGCTGCTTCTAATTTCAATAAACAACATACCGACAAAACTAGGAGTCAAGGGGATGGCGGTTTATTCAGGCAATCATGATCTGCTAATACTCTGCTAACGCTTGCGTGTTAAACTTATTCCTGAAATCAACCAAAAGGAATAAGATATGAAAAACCTAATTTTAGCACTAGTAGCTGTTGCAGCATTATCAAGTACGGCATTTGCCCACCATCCTTCACCGTCGGACAATGCGGGCGGCAACATGTCTTCTAGCTCGGGTCACCTTACCAACAGCCTGCCGGCTTTGATCTACTAAGATCACAAGCCCTTTATCTATTCTCCCGGGGGGAAGGGTCTTTGATCCTTCCCCCTTTTTTATTGCCCCGATATTTCCATCCTGTCTCTCAGCGTTTCGGTTCGAGCGTCTTTATGTAGGCTGTGAGGGCATTTATATCATCTTCGCTAAGACTGCGGGCCAGTCCCAGCTTCATACTTTTATATCTTCCGCGATAACTGCCGTCTTTGTAGCCTGCAAGCGCAGTTCTGATCTCTTCTACATTCAGGGTGTTGAGTATCTTGGAGCTGCCGAGGGCTCTCTTTTGGGCGTCTTGGCCATGACAGGAGGTGCATTTTTTAGCATAAAGCATCTTTCCATCCTCCGCACCCATCAGCAGAGCCGTACCCGAAATCAGTATGCAAAAAGCAAGATATGTTTTCATCTTAGTCCTTTAAAAGAGACAAGTCTATCACAAATCAATATCACATATCAATCACATCAGTCGAGAGCTGAAAAGCGATCTAAATAAAGAGAGGGTCTGTATGGGGTTTTTATCTACGAGAAAAGAGACCGGGAATCCCGGTCTTTAGGGTTATTCGATTGGATCGACAGTGACTTCGGCCGTCTCGTTAAAATCGACACGTCCGATCCAGCTGTCAAGTCCTTTGAAGTGTTCGGCGACATCGCCTTCTTCGTCAAGCACCTCTACTCCTGCCGAATAGTCCTCTACAGGCTGTTCCTGCAGCCAAACATTGTAAAGAACGGTACCGTCGGGTGTTGTCACACTCTGGACCTCTTTCTCTTCAACGCCTTGGATCGCTGCAAGTTTTGCATTTGCCGTAAGGTTAGAGTCCAGGAGAACGGTACTCCAGGTCGCACCTTTGTCTGTTGAGCGTGTATAGAAGAGGTCTTCTTCCAAACCGCTCTCCATGTTCCATGTACCATAGGTCAGGAACAGTACATCCGGATTGCTTTTATCGGTCTCGAGTCCTGTTTTATCAAAGATACCCTTTGGTGTCGGGATAAAACGCGGATCAAGTGTCGAGGTTTTACGACCGGTGATAGCCGAGATATTTTGCGGTCCTTGCCATGCGCGGACACCATCCACAGCCACGTATCGGTTGATGTAGAAGTTGTTGGCTACATTACCCTGTTCGGACTGCGCGTAGTTCGGCGTATACTCAAACCCGGTATAGATATCATCGCCGCGCATGAATCCACGCGGGGAGAATGTGTTCTCAAACACGTTCTCGTACGATGTGTCATCCAGGTTATCCGGAGTCCAGGTCGAACCGACAGGCGTTTCACTGACCGTGCCGTCCTCATCCACATAAACAGGCGTCATCGCACTTACGTTTGGTATCTCTGAGGCAGCTACAAATGTGTCTGCCGAAAATCCGGTGTTCATACGCAAGAACATATCAGACGCACCACCGCGTGTCTCTACACCCATTTTATACATAAGACCGAAGGTGTATTTACCCGTATCACAAGCTTGAACCTGTTTAACGATGACGACACGACGCGCATTTTCATAGATCATGTCACCGGTTCCCTCTTCCTCTACTCTAGGGTTAACAATGCTACCCGGGCTGAGGGTAACGGGTGAATCAAAATGGAAGCTCTCAAAATAGACGACTTTACCTTCTACTTCGATATCCGTCACCTCTTCTTCTTCACCCTGGTTTGCATCGCCGTCACCGCTGTTGTCGGCAAGACCTTTTGTTTCTTCATAGGCAAGAAGGACGACGGCTTCATCTTCATTCGTCATCGCGATAGTCATCGCCGGACGTGAGGCTCCGGTGTCCCCGTCAAGAATAACAGTCGTACCGTCATCCCATAGCGGGTCAAGTGTTTTGGTCACACATTTTGCCGAAGTCCCCTGATCGCTTGCCAGATAGGAGTCACAGTGAACTTCTTGACAATAGAGTTTTGTGTCACCTTCTATACAGACCTCATTATCCGTGATACGCACAGGATAGGTGAGGTTGTATAATGATTTTGCTTTTGTCTCGTCTTCTACGACGAGATCTTCAGTAGTATCTACCGTTGTATTAACTTCATCAAACTGACCCATAGTCAGATAGCTATACCAGATGTCGGCACCGTGGTTTGTCGTCGCGCCACTCCAGCCTTCACCCGGACCTGCACCCTTACCTTCGCGAAGTCCTTCAGGATCCTCCTGCCATGACATCGCAAAACCGACATCTGCTGCCGCGGCGATCCAGAGTTTATTGGCATCTCGGGTACCGGTTGTCAACTGTTTAGCCTGATGCCATGTGATCTCGCCGGCTTCAGGATCAAAGATACCGCGGGCAGTCCATACACAGCTGAAGGGTACTTCATAAACCTCATTACTGTTAGGTGCACAGTTTGACTCGTCAATACCCACCGTCAAAGGATCATCTGCGATATCGCATCTCAGATCGTAATTGATCGAACCCTGGGCTCCGTTGACTTTAAAGAGGTCATCGGGGTAGATCGTCTCGGCATCGTCAGATGCCGGCAGTTGAAGCGGATTACCGCTAGGGCAGTATTTGTCATGCCAGGCGACAAGGATACGGTTGCCGTTGACTTCCATGGTCGGTTTATGAGAGTGACCGGGAAAGGCTACGGTCTCTTCTGCGTAAGACGAGTTATTGAGGTAGTCCCTGTCCCATTTAACGTCTATGGAACTTTTATCCGCCGTATTGGAAACATTGATTTTTTTCCACGTCTGTCCGTTGTCTAGCGACAAAGAGACAAAGATATCATCGACATGATAAGGGTCACCGATATCGGCACTCCCGTCATTCATCGCGTAATCGCCGATCACCTGTTCAGCATAACCGACAAGAATCGGGTGTACTTTTACGCTCTCATCCGTGATATTCCCGTCCGCCGAGGTGGTCGGGACCACGGCACCCAATCGTTTCAGTATGTTTTTTGCATTAGAGCGCTCATAATGCGGTTGAGGGTAAATCCCATCCCCCTCTTTGGAAACATTGGCCTTTGTAACGTGATCATTGGCTATCAGAGTGCCTGCCCTGTCGGACTCACCGGAATCCGGTGAGATACAGTCAAGGTCCCCCCCATCGATCACAACTTCGTTGTGTTCTTCCAGGTCATGATTTGCGACTGCTTCGTCACTGGTGCCGCCACCGGTACATCCGGAAAAGACAGCAAATGACAAGATAGCCATTCCCGCAATCAGACTATGTTTTATTTGCGTTTTCATAATACACACTCCTAATACTTAAGTGATATTTAATTCTAATAATTATAATAGAAAAAATGTAATAATACATCACCTAAAAGGGTGATAGACTATTTTCCATCCAGTAATCATTAGAAAACAACAGTGAATGAACTCCGCTATTTCTATTGTATATCAAAAATATCAAATTGTAAAGAAAAGAGATATTCGACAAAAACCATTTATTATAGGGGTATATCAAGAAAAAATAGGATGTTATTTCTCTTCTTTTCTGTTGTCGCATAATCTATATAGTAGACTAAAATACTTCCTTTTCATAGAAATTTATATAAAAGATTATGTTTTAAGAAAGATATAAGTTTATATCATGGAAAATGGAAATAGCTGGTATAAAAACATAATGAGGAGGATATTATGAAATTATTACACAAAGGAAAAATGTTCTTGATAGCAGCTGCCATTTTGCCGCTATCGATCTTGGAAGCAAATCCGGGTTTTTCACGCCAGATGGACATGGGATGTATGGCCTGCCACAGTCAGACGATGAGTCAGCTCAACTCCTTCGGCCGCAAGTTTGCGGCATCGGGTCTTACGATGACTTCAGGCAGTCAGTCGATGATAGACGGGGAAACGCTGAAACTGGGGCTTCCCGCCGTGCTGAACGCCGGTGTTTTGCTTAAAGCGCGTTATATAAAGTCTGACCCTGAAACCTCGACACATGATGATTTCGGGTATGACCGCGGTAACCTCGAACTTTTCAAGGTATCTAAAATCTTTTTCGGCGGAAAGATCGCAGAGAATGTCGGTGGTTTTATGAACTTTGAGAACAATGAGGTCGGGGGTAAAGTCGTTTTTGCCCATGAGCTGGGTTCAGGCTACGCCGGGATAGCAGCGTTTATGCAAAACGACTTCGGGCCGTTTTCGGGGATGGAGTATTATAATACCGGTCTTTATGCGCCTTTAAAACTCTTTGAAAACCGAAAATCGACCAATGCGGCACAGGCGACTGAACTCGGTCACGGACCCGCATCAGGGGTTCAGGCCTATTACGGTGGTGATATGTTCTACCTGATGGGGGGAGCCTATGTACCGGCCACCTCGAGACATGAGGGACTCGATGTCGGTACAGATGTCATCGGAATCACCAGGGCAGCCTTTGCGCCGACTATCGGCGACTGGACAGTTATGATCGGAGCATACGCTATTAACGGTACGGCCAAAATCAACAATTATGCATTGGATGACGCTAAACTGGTCAAAAGCGATGCTTTCTTATATGAGATCACGCGCAGAGCCTACGGTGTTGATATGCAGATAGAGGGGGAGGTTGCCGGTATGAGCACTCTTATCGCCCTTAACTCCGTATTGAAAAATGAAACAGAAGTTTTTGAAAATGATGCGAGCCCCGGAAATATAGACGAGGTTGTGTTTACCAACCAGAAGCTTAAAGCGGGCGACAACAAAGCCTTCTCGGCAGAGGTTCAGGTCAACCCATGGGAACCCTTTGGCGTGAAAGCGGCATACCTGCATTATAATGATATGTTTAACTATACGGCTAAACCTAATAATATCGATAAATGGGACAGGGATGATTATAGTCTGGGCTTTGATTACAGCTACAGACAAAATGTCCGTTTCGCTGCAGAATATACCTACAGCAATATCGCGAATACCGGCGGGACCAACAGTCTCTCCGATTCGGACACTTATGTGTTTTACACGATGATCGGT